>JBBSRT010000010.1:0-20198 GCA_038242765.1 Propionibacteriales bacterium | reverse complement strand
CTGTTCGCCATCGATTTGTTCGTGATTTCGGCCTTCGTCGACAACCGTATGGTGCTGGTGATCGCTGTCGTCATCGGCGGTGTTTTCATCGGTATCAACAACACCCTCACCACCCAGGCGGTGATGATCGTTTCTCCGGTGTAGCGACCGGTTGCGTCGGCGGCATACGGATTCGTTCGCTTCATCGGCGGCGGTCTGGCTCCCTTCGCGGCAGGCAAAATGGTCGAGCAATGGAACATTCATGTGCCCTTCGCACTCGGCGGCTTCGCCGTCCTGGGTGCAGCCGCCATCATTATGAGCGCGAGCCCAATGCTTCGGCGAGCCGACGAAGGTCTCGATGAGGACGGGCATTCGGCCGCAGAGCACGGTGATCTGGCAGACGTGGTCGTTAGGATCCGGGGGTGATTGTTCGCGCTGTTGTATGCCCGAATCCGCCGATCCTCGTGGCGCAGGCGGCGCCGGGAGGACACGGAGAACTGCAACGCCTTCGCGACATGTGCGACCGTGCTGTCACCGCTCTCGTTGATGAAGCGCCCGACAACGTCATGGTGGTCGGTCGTGGCGCTGTGGATCGGTCGTGGTCGTCGGCGGCCGGCGGCACGCTCACGCCATACGGTCTCGAGGTGCATGCCGGCGGACCAACCGATGAGTTGCCGCTGAGCCTGACGATCGGTGCATGGCTGCTCGACCGCGCGGGCTGGACCGGCAATCGTTGCTACACCGCCGTCACCGCAACGTCATACGAATCGACTGCTGCAGCGACCGAACTCGATGACGTTACGCGGGAGGGCACGGCTCGAATCGGTGTACTGGTGATGGCTGACGGCAGCGCAAAACGCGGTCCCGATGCGCCCGGCGACTTCGACCCCGAGTCGGCGGCTTTTGATGCGTCGATTGGCGCGGCACTGGCTAGCGGCGACACCGATGCGCTGGCTTCGCTCGATGAGGAGGCGGACGCGCGACTGTGGGTCTCCGGGACAGCGGCACTCAGATGCCTGGCGCACATCACCGACGGTGCCACCATCGAAGCGCAACTACATTACGACGACGCACCCTTCGGTGTCGGCTATTGGGTCGCCAGCTGGCGTCTCACCTAGACCCCGTTATTTAGAGTCGCCCAACTTTTCGGTCGCGTCCTTGGCCTTTGCTGCGGCGCCGTCTATCTGATTGTCGTACTTGCCCTTGGTCGCTTTATTGGCAAGGCCGGCCGCCTTGTCGATTCCCGAATTGATCTTGTCGCCATGCTCGGCAGCGATGCCCGAGGCTTTTTCCTTGATCTCGTCGGTGCGGCCCTTGAACTTGTCGAGGAATCCCATCGGTCTCATCCTTACTCATGTCGCGTTCAGAGCGATGCCGCCCAGCTGCTGATTCACCCTACCTGTCAGGATTCGGGCATGGCCCCCGTCGACCCCATCATGGCCATTGTCGGACCGACAGCGGCAGGTAAATCGGCACTGTCGATCTTGCTCGCACAACGCCTCGAGGCGGCCGAGATCATCAGCATCGACTCGATGCAGATCTACCGAGGCATGGACATCGGCACCGCCAAACTGGCTCCGGGCAAACGCGGCGTAGTACCGCATCATTTGCTTGACATTCTCGACGTTACGCAGCCGGCGACGGTGGCTGAGTTTCAGGGATGGGCACGCGAGGTGATCGCCGATTGCCACCGACGCGGCGTGGTACCGGTCTTGGTGGGAGGCTCGGCTCTTTATCTGCGCGCGGTGCTCGATGACTTTGAGTTTCCCGGCACCGACCCCGCAATTCGCGCCCGTTGGGACCGACGACTCGTCGACGTGGGCGCAGGCACCCTGCACGGCGAGCTCGCTGCCGCCGATCCCGATGCTGCCGCTCAGATCCTGCCCACGAACGGCCGGCGGATCGTCCGCGCCCTGGAGGTCATTGAGCTCACTGGCAAGCCGTATGCCGCAACCCTGCCGAGCCTGAAATACACCTTCGGCAACGTGAGGGTGGTCGGGGTTGACGTGCCGCGGCCGGTGCTGGACCAACGCATCGAAGAGCGCGTCGATCTGATGTGGCGACTCGGCCTCGTTGACGAGGTACGCGCCCTCGTGCATCAGGGGCTCAAAGAGGGCCGCACCGCCAGGCGGGCGTTGGGCTATTCGCAGGTGCTTAGGTTCTTGGCTGGCGAATGGACCGAGGATGAAGCGCGCGAGGCAACTGTGGTGGGGACGCGTAGGTTCGCGCGCAAACAGGATTCGTGGTTTCGCAAAGATCCGCGCATCACGTGGATTCCCTACGACGATCCGCAATGGGTTGACCGTGCGCTCAAGAGTTGAACTCTGGCTTGCGGCCGCGAAACCGCAAGTCGTCGCACACGCTTCACACCACGATCGGCTTCCGTAGACTTAGACCTATGACGTTCACCTTGCTGAAGGGACACGGCACCGAAAACGACTTCGTGCTGCTCCCGGACCATGACGGCACGATCCATGGCGGTCTCGACGCAGCATTCGTTGCGGGGCTCTGCAACCGACACCGTGGCATTGGCGCCGACGGGGTGCTGCGGATAATTCGCTCGACCGCCCTAGGGATCGACGACGGCACCGAATGGTTCATGGACTATCGCAACGCGGACGGCTCTATCAGCCAGATGTGCGGCAACGGCGTAAGGGTCTTCGCCCGCCACCTCGCTCAAGAAGGACTCATCGATCCGAACCGTCCGGTGCGCATCGGCACCCGCGACGGCATCAAAACCGCAACCTTCGAAGGCGAGCTGATCAGCGTCGATATGGGCAGCCCCAAAAACCTCGGACCGTCCAAGATTCAGGTTGCAGATCACGTATGGGAGGCAACCGGCATCTCGACGGGCAATCCGCATGCGGTTGTTTTCGTCGACGCGTTGAGTGACGCAGGAACGTTGACCACCGAACCCCACTACGACTCCCAGCTCTATCCCGAGGGGGTCAACGTCGAGTTCGTCGTGCGGGAGGCTCGCGGGCATCTGGCGATGCGTGTCCACGAAAGGGGCTCTGGCGAAACCCGCTCGTGCGGCACCGGTGCTTGCGCTGTCGGGTTCGCCGCCGCGCTCGCCGACGACCCACCTCGCCCGGCGGTCTATCGCGTCGATGTTGCCGGCGGGACCCTTCGTGTCACAGTGCAGGACGACGGACACGTTTTCCTGGCAGGACCGGCCGAAATCAATGCCCGCGCAGAAATGGAGTGGCTTGGATGAGTGAAGTCGACCGCTACAAGAGGGAAGAAATCAGTCTCGAGCTCGAAGAACGTAATTCGCTGCGCCGGGTTGCTGGCTTGTCGACCGAACTGCAGGATATTTCCGAAGTCGAATATCGCAAACTTCGACTCGAACGCGTCGTGCTGGTCGGCGTATGGACCGAGGGCAGCACCCAGGACGCCGAAAATTCGTTGGCCGAACTCAAACTGTTGGCCGAAACCGCCGGCTCCGAAGTGCTCGATGCGCTCATGCAGCGCCGTGCAAAACCCGATCCGGCAACCTATATCGGCAGCGGCAAGGTCGAAGACCTGCGACTTTCGGTGGAGTCGAACGGCGCCGACACGATCATTTGCGACGGCGAACTCGCACCCAGTCAATTGCGCAACCTCGAGGATCGCACCAAGGTCAAAGTTGTCGACCGCACCGCGCTAATCCTCGACATTTTTGCCCAACACGCCAAGTCCAAGGAGGGCAAGGCGCAGGTCGAGCTCGCCCAACTGCAATACATGAACCAGCGCCTGCGAGGTTGGGGCGGCAACCTGTCACGTCAGGCTGGCGGCCGGGTCGCCGGCGGCGAAGGCATCGGCGGCCGCGGCCCCGGCGAGACCAAACTTGAGACCGATCGTCGCCGAATCCAGTCCAAGATGGCAAAGTTGCGTCGTGAACTCAAAGCGATGGGCACCACGCGCGACACGAAGAAGGCGCGGCGCCGCCGCAACGCCATACCGGCGGTGTCCATCGCCGGCTACACCAACGCCGGCAAGTCGAGCGTGCTGAACCGGTTGACCGATGCCGGCGTGCTCGTTGAGAATGCGTTGTTCGCGACTCTCGATCCCACAACGCGGCGTGCCGAGACTGCCGACGGGCGCGTCTACACTCTGACCGACACCGTCGGGTTCGTCCGACATCTGCCGCACCAACTTGTCGAGGCCTTTCGGTCGACGCTCGAGGAGGTGGCCGAGTCAGATCTGATCCTCCATGTTGTCGACGGGTCGCATCCAGATCCCGAGGGTCAAATTTCGGCCGTGCGTGAGGTTCTGGCAGAGGTCGATGCGCTAGATGTGCGAGAAATCGTCGTCATCAACAAGGCCGATGCTGCCGATCCGCTCGTCGTGCAACGACTCTTGGCGCGCGAACCACATGCCGTGGTTTGCAGCGCCCGTACCGGCGCCGGCATCGAGGACTTGCGCAAGGCCATCGAGGGCGACCTGCCTTCGCCGAGCGTGATGGTCGACGTCCTCGTGCCTTATGGACGTGGCGACCTTGTCAGCCAGATCCATGCGCACGGAGACATCGACTCCATCGAGCACACCGCTGATGGCACGCACGTCGTGGCACGTGTCAATGAAGACCTCGCCGGCGCGCTTGGTGCATACGGTCCCGAGCCGGTATGACGTTCAGTTGCGGACGACCGACAGGCGCCACGCTTCGGGGCCACGTTCGAGATAACTGACCGAGAAGGCTCCGGGGGAGCGACGCTCCAGCTGCGCCAGCAACGGCAACGGGTCGTGCGGTGCGACCAGGATCAGTCCGCGTCCGGCCCGAATGGCCTCAAGCGCGCCGAAAACGGTCGCGTGGCGGATTGCGTGCGGCACCGCACGCGCATCGAGGACGGGGTAGGACGGATCGGCTTCCTCATGACAACCGCAGGCCGCCGTGTTGTCTTCCTCGGACGAAGCGTCATTGGCAGTTGCGCCAAGTTGCAGATGCATCTTGTCGAGCAGATCGGCAAGGGACAGCCCCGGTGTCGCCGCCAGCAGTGGAACGACGTAATTGTTTTCCTTGTCGATGTGCAGGCTCAGCAGGATGTGCAATGCGTGGGCCGCTGAGGCGATCCGGGTGGGGTTATCACTCTCGAGCTGGGTGGTGAGCATGTCGAGCGAAGCGTGTTCGACGACCATCGCATCAATGAGGAGGCGGCCTTCGACCTGCCCGCGGGCTGCCGCATACAGGACTTCTTCTTCAACGAAGGCATGGGGGAGCAACTCTGTTCGGCACCAGTCCGCAAGTTGATCGCGAGCATCCCGGAGGGCTTCTACGGCACCGGCCGCAGCTGCAGCAATCACGGCTTCGCAAAGAGTGGCGACAGCTCCGGCCATCTGCGCATGGTGCTCGACGATGGCTTCGGCGGCTTCGGAGTCGGCCTCATTGGTGGAAATGGTGAGAGTCATGGTGCCCCTTGGTTGCGTGTTTGCCACAAGGTTATTACGGTAGATACCGTGAAAAACAATTCGTCTGCATTTGCGTCTGGGTTTGGTCCGCGTGGCCCGTCGACACCGCATTTGTCGCGGGCCCGTGCCGCGGTCCTGCAGCGTCTGGTCGACGTCGGCGAATGGCAAACCATTGCCATGTTGTCGGCCCACAGCGGTCTCCACGGCAACACATTGCGCGAGCATGTCGATGCGTTGGTCGAGCTCGGGCTGGCGCACCGGCGTCGAGCTGACTCTTCCGGTCGCGGGCGGCCTGCATGGCAATATGCAGCCAGCGCACGCAGAGACGGCGACGGCAGCGAATACGCGACGCTGGCAACCGTGCTGGCAGGACAACTGGCACATACCAGCGCCGACGTCACCGCCGACGCGGTCGAAGCCGGAATGCGGTGGGGGAGTCGACTTGTCGCAAACGATCAAGACGGCGGCAATCGGGCCGACGCGGATCGTGACGGTGGTAACGAATCTTCGGACCCGTTGGCCACGAGGCAGCGTGTGGTGCAGATCCTCGATGAGCTTGGGTTCGATCCCGACCCCGACGTCGACTGCAAAAGTGTTCGCTTGCGACGCTGCCCGTTGATCGATGCTGCCGCGGTGCATCCTGACGTCGTCTGTGGTGTGCACGATGGCATCGTCAAAGGTGCGCTGCAATCGCTGGGTGCTGATCCGGAGACGAGCGAACTACATGCCTTTCACGAACCGGGCGCCTGCCACCTGCATTTATGACCGTCATCGGCGGATGGCGAGGTGGGGGTCGTGTCCGTGCCAGCAGATAGGGTTTGACCGTGAGTGACCGTCTGCGCGAAGTGCTGCATGCCAGCGTTGAGGCGGTTGCCGGCGAAGATCGGCCGGGACAGATCCAGATGGCCGAGGCTGTGGCCAATGCTTTGGAGACCGGCGAGCATCTCTTGGTCCAAGCGGGCACCGGCACCGGAAAATCATTGGGTTATCTGGTGCCGGCGTTGCTCCACGACAAACGCGTCGTGATTGCCACGGCCACCCTCAATCTGCAGCACCAACTGGTGCAGCGTGACATTCCCGCGCTCAAGACCGCGGCGAATGCCACGCTGGACGAGTCGCCGCATTACGCGGTCGTCAAGGGCCGAAGCAACTACGCATGCCTGCATCGCATCCGCGAAGGCGTACCCGACGATCAGGGCACCCTGATGGGGATCCCTGAAGGATCGCTGGGAGAAGAAGTGCTGGGGTTGCGTGAATGGGCCGACGAGGAGTCCGATAATCAGGGCATCGGCGATCGCGACTCGGCACCGGCCCACACCGAACGGGCGTGGCGCCAGGTCAGCGTGACATCGCGAGAATGCCTCGGTGCGCTCAAGTGTCGTTATGCTCAAGAGTGTTTCGCCGAAAGGGCCCGCGACGACGCGGCGGATGCGCACTTGGTCGTCACCAATCACGCCCTGTTGGCCATCGATGCAATCGACGGGGTGCCGATGCTTCCCGACTACGATGCGGTCATCGTCGACGAAGCACACGAGCTCGCCGCTCGGGTTACCCAGGCATCAACCAATGAGCTCGCGGTGCCGGCGATCCTGCGCGCGGGCCGACGTGCCCGCGCTGGGATCGACGGGCAACAACCCGACGACCTCATCGACGCTGCCGACGCGCTGGCCGACGTCCTTGCCATGACCGAGCAGGGGCGCATCGATCACCTCTCCAATGAGCTCCACCTGGCGCTGTCGCTGGTTCGCGATGCCGCGCGGTCGTGTTGGTCCGCATTCCCCAAGGAGGCAGCCGACGATGACCCTGATGCCGCCAGGCAACAGGCCCGCAGTCTGGTCGAAGAGGTTCGCAAGACCGCAGACCGGATGGCCACAAACGTCGAAACCGATGTTCTGTGGCTCGCTGAGGCCAGAGCCGGTCTCGAGCTGCGCATTGCTCCGATCGACGTCTCGGGCAGCCTGCGCGACAAGCTTTTCGGCGAGAAGACCGTCATACTGACCAGCGCGACTCTCAAGCTCGGCGGTGGCTTTGAACCCATAGCGCAGTCGTTGGGATTGCAGTCCGGCGATGCTGAGGCGCCGTGGCAGGCCATCGACGTCGGCTCACCTTTTGATTATCCGAAGCAAGGCATGCTGTATGTGGCCAAACATCTGCCGCCGCCAAGCCGTGATGGGCTGGGTGAGCAGCAGATCGATGAGATCGTGGACCTCATCGAGGCCGCCGGCGGCCGCACGCTGGGCCTGTTCTCGTCGCGTCGGGGAGCCGAGAAGGCAGCCGAAGAAGTGCGCGAACGGTTGCCTGACGTCGATATCTGGTGTCAAGGGGATGCTCAGCTCCCCGAGCTCAGTCGGCGTTTCGTCGAAGAGCCGAGCAGTTGCCTGTTTGGCACCTTGAGTCTGTGGCAGGGCATCGATATGCCCGGCACGGTGTGTCAACTGGTGATCATCGACCGCATCCCGTTCCCGCGACCTGATGACCCGCTCATGAGCGCTCGTCAACGCCTCGTCGAGAAGCACGGTGGCAATGGATTCATGGCAGTCGCGGCCAGCCACGCGGCGCTGCTGCTGGCTCAGGGCGCAGGCAGGCTGATCCGTCGAGGCACTGACAGGGGCGTTGTTGCGGTCCTCGACCCGAGGCTCGTGACGGCGCGCTATGGCAGTTTCTTGGCCAACTCGCTGCCCGCGATGTGGCGCACGACCGACCGCAATGTTGCGCTCGCATCGTTGCGGCGACTTGATGCGGCGGCAGATTTGGTAAAAATCTAAAAAATCTGCACCGTTTGGCAATTTTTGTCGCTGAGCCGTTGGTAGTCTACGTTGGAGTTCTTCCTTCTCAGAGATTCGGTTCATGATGCGATCGCGTTTGTTTGTCTCGGTTTTCGCGGTTCCCCTGTTGACTGCAGGACTGCTTTCGGCGTCCCCGGCTCAGGCCGTCACTCAATATGTCCAGGTCACCACGTCGACCGCAGCGGTCTATAGCGATGGCACCGCCAAGCTCTACACGAAGTGCTTGCACAAGACGAAGACCTGCACCGGCAAGCTGTCGGTCAGTGGCGGGACAGCCAAAAAGTTTTCGATCAAGAAGAAGTCGGGCGCATACGTCAGCGTTGCCGTTCCTGATTTGGTCAACCCGCAGAAGAAAGCCGGAGAATTCGCCCCCACCGCGGCGACGATCTCGATCAATGAGGACTATCCCAGCAACGTGACCCATGCGCCACAGGCGGTGACCCTCGAAAAGCAAAAATCAACATCGACGATCACTGCTGAAGTCAAAGGCACAGGCATGGCCCCCACGGATGTGCGGGTGACGCTGTGGTCGGTCAGTGGCCTCAAGGCGACGCGGGTCTCGACCAAAGCGGGCACGTCGGTTGTCTACAACGTCAAGCTCGGCATGAACAACTCCGCTTCTGCGCCCTACCGGCTCAGCGTCAGCGGTGTGATGAATGGTGAACGCTACGAATGGTTCTGGCGATCCAGCGGAGCGGCGCGCTACATCAGCGAAGGACATGAGATCCGCGCCGAAAAGAACGGCACAGCGCGCGCCGACTTTACCTATGGGCAGATCGAGGGCACCATCACCGGAACCAGTCATGCTGCCGGCGTGACCGGGGCCGCCGTGCGCATCGCGGCACGACCGATAAATTTCCCGTCGGGCGCCAGCGATCGGCGCGAGCTCGACCTTCCCTACTGTGCCAATGAGTTCGGCAAGGCCACAACAACGGCCGGCGGCAAATATAGTGTCGGGTTCCTGCCGGTCGGCACCAATTATCTGGCTCAGGTGCGGGCACCCACGAATGCCAAATACACCACCCTGTGGAACAACGCACGCGGCACCTGCATCGGCGCGATGAGTCTCGGATCGGGCCCGCGGGCGGGTCAAAACTTCAGCCCGGTCCTTCGCCAATCCGATGCAAGCATCTCCGGTGACGTCGACTTCAAGACCAGCGCAACCTCGCATGACCGCTATGTGGTGCTGCGCACCAACGACGCCAACCGCAACGTGGTTGATCGCAAGTACGCAAACTCGTCAGGAGGCTATTCCTTCGACGGGCTGGCGCCGGGCTCATACCGGGTCGAATACGCCAAGCTCAACGGGTGCACCGGTTGGTACCGCAGCGTCTACAAAAATAACTACGCCTATCACGAGGGTGGCGACCGGGGCGGCGAACGCTGGAAGACCGTCAACGGCAAAGCCGCCGAATACACGAAGTCCTATGCCATGGGTTACAAAAAAGCAGACCCCGGCAAAGGCTACGCGGGTTGGATGTACCGCGACTATTGCCGCCAAAACCATGCCGAGCGCACCTCAAACCCACGCACCGTCAACGGTATGAACGCCAGCGACAGCGTCGGTGGTGTCGACACGTCGCTCTCCAAGGGCGCTTCGATCTCCGGCAACTTCTATCGCGGCAAAAAGAGCCGTAAAGAAATGCTGGTCACGGCCTATCGGACCGACAACAAATATGTTGCACGCACGACCTACACCAACAGCAAGGGCAACTTCAAAATCTACGGACTGTCCTCGGGCACCTGGAAGATCATGGTCAACGCTGATTCTTGGCGCGGCATCGGACGCAGTTTCAAGGGCCATCACAGCAAATCGGTCAAGGTCGGACATTCATACAGCGTCGGCCGCCTGACAGCGAAGTTCTAAAGACCGCATGGCCATTTTGGTCACCGGGGGTGCCGGCTACATCGGTTCTCATGTGGTGCGGCTCTTGCAAGAGCAGGACGCTGACGTTGTGGTCGTCGACGATTTGAGCTCGGGTGATGCATCGCGTATCGGTGATGCCTCCTTGGTCGAGCTCGATCTATCGGGTGACGATGCGCAAAGCACCCTCGAGTTCGTCATGGATGAGCGTGGCATCGACGCGGTGATCCATTTTGCCGCACAAAAGCAGGTGGGGGTCTCGATGGAGAACCCGACCTTTTATTATCGGCAAAACGTCGGCGGTATGACGAACCTGCTCGGCGCGATGGAGGCAGCACAGGTCGACCGGCTGGTGTTCTCCTCATCGGCGGCGGTCTACGGCATGCCCGATGTCGACATGGTCACCGAACAAACTCCGTGTGCGCCGATCAACCCCTACGGCGAGACCAAACTCATCGGCGAATGGATGGCAAGACGTGCCACCGATGCCTGGGGGCTGCGCGCCGCCAGTTTGCGTTATTTCAACGTCGCTGGAGCTGGCTGGGACGATCTGGGTGATCCGACCGCCTTCAACCTCGTCCCGATTGTTTTCAACGCGTTGGTCGACAAACGAGCGCCGCGTGTTTTCGGCGACGACTACCCGACCCCCGATGGCAGCGGCATACGCGATTACGTACATGTGCTCGACCTGGCTCAAGCGCATCTGGCGGCGCTCGACTTCACCGCCACAGAGGGCCATGGTGCCCAGGCGTTCAACATCGGCACCGGCACCGGTTCGTCGGTGTTCGAGGTCATTGCCGCCATCGGGCACGCCACCGGTCGTGACATCAAGACCGAGGTCGTTGACCAGCGCAAAGGTGACCCGGCCCGACTCGTCGCCGATGTCAGCAGGGCACGCGATGTGCTTGGTTGGTCATCGAGTCATGGCTTGCTCGAAACGGTCGATTCGGCCTGGAAGGCGTTTTCGCCGCGAGCCTGACACGTCGGTGGTCCGATGCCCCACGATGACGTCCATGCTTTGCTGTCCCGGGTATGTACGATTCGGGGCGTGACCTATCTTGAACTCCTGCCCGCCGTTGATGTGGCAAATGGGCTAGCCGTACGTCTTGTCCAAGGTGAAGCCGGCAGCGAAACCTCATACGGGGATCCGTGGGAAGCAGCATCGACGTGGCAACGAGATGGCGCCGAGTGGATCCACCTCGTCGACCTCGACGCCGCCTTCGGCCGCGGGTCCAACCGCGAATTGCTGGCAGAGGTCGTCGGCCGGTTGGACGTCAAGGTCGAGTTGTCCGGCGGCATCCGCGACGACGAGTCGCTGGCCGCAGCATTGGCGACCGGATGTACACGGGTCAACCTCGGCACCGCGGCACTCGAGAACCCGCAGTGGTGCGCCAACGTAGTTGCCGAGCACGGTGATGCCATTGCCGTTGGTCTGGATGTACGCGGAACGACCCTGGCGGCGCGCGGCTGGACCGAAGAAGGCGGCGACCTTTTTGAAGTGTTGGCGCGGCTCGAAAGCAATGGCTGTGCACGCTATGTCGTCACTGACGTCACCAAGGATGGAACGCTCCAGGGACCAAACCTCGACCTGTTGCGTCAGGTTTGCGTCCACACCGACAAACCCGTCGTGGCCTCCGGTGGGGTTTCGAGCCTTGATGACTTGCGCGCGATCTCCGGACTCATCGGCCAAGGGGTTGAGGGCGCCATCATCGGTAAGGCGTTGTATGCCGGAGCGTTCACGATGCCGGAGGCGTTGCACGCTGTCGGCACGCCCATACGCTGACCCGCTCGTGGGGTTGGTGCGGGCCCTATACGCTCATCTGGTGAGTCTTGCCGTCCGCGTGATCCCGTGCCTAGACGTCGACCGTGGTCGCGTTGTCAAGGGAGTCAACTTCGTCGCGTTGCGTGATGCGGGCGACCCGGTAGAGATGGCCAAGGTCTATGGCGAACAGGGCGCCGACGAGCTCACGTTCCTGGACATCACCGCATCATCGGATTCGCGTGCCACGACATACGAGGTCGTCAGCAGCACCGCCGAGCAAGTCTTCATCCCACTGACCGTTGGCGGTGGAGTGCGCACCGCCGACGATGTCAACACGTTGTTGCGGGCCGGCGCCGACAAGGTAGGCATCAACACCGGCGCCATAGCCCGGCCCGAGGTGATCGCCGAGATCGCGCACCGTTTCGGCAGTCAGGTGCTGGTGCTGAGTGTTGATGCGCGCCGCAGCGACGCCCAGCCCAGCGGTTTCGAGGTCACCACCCATGGCGGTCGCCAGTCTGCCGGTCTTGATGCCATCGAATGGGCGCGAAAGGCCGGCGTACTCGGCGTCGGGGAGATTTTGCTCAACTCGATGGATGCCGACGGCACGAAAGCCGGCTTCGATGTCGACATGATTGCTGCGGTCCGGGCCGTCAGCAACGTGCCGCTCATTGCCAGTGGCGGAGCCGGCCGCCTCGAACATTTCGCCGCTGCCATCGAGGCCGGCGCCAACGCCGTGCTCGCGGCCAGTGTCTTCCACTTCGGCGACCTCACCATCGCGCAGGTCAAGGATGCATTGCAACAAAGCGGGCACTGTGTCCGCTGACCTCGACGCGCTGGCCGGTCGCGGTCACGACCCGCGGGTGATGCGCCGCGGCCTGCGCATCCTTGGTATGGGCATCGGCGAACAAAAGAAACTCTTCACGCTGTCGGTCGTCGGCAGCATCGTGTATGGCGCGATGACCGTTGCCGACGCATGGGTGCTGGGGTGGGCGACCGACAACGTCATACGGCCATCGTTTGAGCGCGGCGAAATTCTCAAAGGCGCAACCGCGACGGTCGTTGCCATGTTTTTGGGGGTGGCGGTTCTGCGCGCGCTCGGCGTCATCGGGCGCCGACTCATCGGCGGCATCGTGTTTTATCGGTTGATCGCCGATTATCGCCGCCGGGTCACCCGCAAATACTTGGCACTGCCTATCGCGTGGCATCACCGTCACCCGACCGGCCAGTTGCTCTCCAATGCGAACGCCGACGTCGAGGCGGTGTGGTCGGTGATGATGCCGTTGCCGATGGCGGTCGGCGTCATCGCGATGCTGATTGCCGCTGTGGTGGCGATGCTGATTGCCGATGTGGTGCTGACCGTGGTCGGGCTGGTGGTTTTCCCGACGCTTTTCGGGATCAATGTGTTTTATCAACGCTGGCTCAGCCCCCGAGTCACCTATGCCCAATCTTTACGCGGCGACGTCAGTGCGGTGGCCCACGAATCCTTTGATGGAGCACTCGTGGTCAAGTCGTTGGGGCGTGAAGACGAAGAAACCAACCGTTTCGAAGCGGTCAGCGACCGGCTTCGCGCGGCAAACATCGAAGTCGGCAAGATTCGCAGCATGTTCGACCCGCTCTTGGAAGCATTGCCCAACATTGGCATCCTGCTGGTCATTGTGCTCGGCATCGAACGTGTCGCCAGCGGAGCCGCCGATGCCGGTGACGTCGTGCAGGTGGCCTACCTCTTTACCGTGGTCGCCTTCCCGCTGCGTGCTTTCGGCTGGGTGCTGGGCGAGTTGCCGCGCAGCGTCGTCGGTTGGGACCGCGTCAGCAACGTGCTTGAAGCGCAGGGGCAAATGGTTTACGGCGATGGCGGCGTGGCCGGTGATGGTGCGGTGCGACTTGGCGTCGAAGGGGTCTGGTTCGGCTATGCGCCTGACAAACCGGTGTTGCGCGATATCGACTTCGTCGTTGAGCCCGGCAAGGTCGTCGCCGTTGTCGGTGCCACCGCCGCCGGCAAGAGCACGCTGGCCTCGCTGCTTGTACGGCTAGTCGATCCACACAGCGGTGCGATCAGGATCGACGGCGTCAACCTGACAGCGCTCCGCCACGACGCATTGGCCGGTGCCATCGCCATGGTGCCGCAGTCGACATTCCTCTTCGACGACACGGTCCGCGAAAACGTCGCATTGGGCGCACTCCTTTCCGACGACGAGGTATGGGCCGCACTGCGTACGGTGCAGGCCGAACCGTTCGTCCGCGCCCTGCCACACGGGCTAGAAACCCCCCTGGGCGAACGCGGCACTTCGTTGTCCGGCGGGCAACGTCAACGCATCGCGTTGGCGCGTGCGCTGGCCCACGAGCCGCGGCTACTGATCATGGATGACGCAACGAGTGCCCTCGACCCCGATGTCGAACAGCGCATCCTCAAACAGTTGGCCGCCCGTACCGCGACGGGAACCGGTCCGACGGTGCTGGTCATCGCCTACCGCAAGGCAACCATTGCGTTGGCCGACGAGGTGCTTTTCATGCATGAGGGCCGCATCGCCGATCGTGGCAGGCACCGCGAACTCGTCGAGCGGTCGGCGCTTTACCGCGATCTGGTCGACGCCTACGATCAGGCGCGACCGCGCGACGATGATGTGGAGCAATCATGAGCATCGGCTCAGAAGACACCCGGGTCACCGGTGTCGCGATCCTCAAACGCGGATTGGCATTGTCGCCGGCGTTGGCCGACGGCATCGGCGTGACCGTCGCGCTTGCCGCATTGAGCACCATCGGCGGCGCTGTTGCTCCCATAGTGATCCAGGTCACTGTCGACTCAGGACTCAAACAAGGCAAGACAGCTGACACGTCAAAGGTGTGGCTTTATGTCGTTGCCGCAGTCGTGGTGATCATCCTGACCGCCATATGCGCCTTTGCGATGAAATACCGTCTCTTTCGAGCCAGTGAAAACGGGCTCATGCAGCTACGCGTCAACGCTTTTCGCCACGTCCACGACCTGTCGATGTTGACCCAAAACACCGAGCGACGTGGATCGCTGGTGTCACGAGTGACATCAGACGTCGATCAGGTGTCTCAATTCCTGCAATTCACCGGCATCATGATCATTGTCAGCCTCGGGCAGATGGTGGTCGCGACCGTGGTCATGGCCTATTATTCGTGGCAGTTGACGATCGTGGTGCTCGTGTGCTTTTTGCCGCTGGCCTTGAGCCTCAAATTTTTTGCCGAACGGCTGTCCCGGGCTTATGACGGCGTGCGTCGTACCGTCGGTGACATGCTTGCGGTGATCGCCGAACCCGTGGTCGGCGCAGCCGTGGTTCGTGCCCACGCCACCGAGCAGCGCACGCAACGCCGCATCGACGACGGCATCAACACCAACCTGCGCGCCAACGTGAAGGCACAAACCCTTGTTGCTGTCACGTTCGCGTCGGCCGGTGTCGCCGGTGGTCTAGCCAACGCCAGCGTCATCGCCGGCGGAGTCTGGCTAGGCATCCACCAAGGACTCAGCATGGGCACCGTGATCGCCTTCGCTTTCCTCGTCGGTCTCTTCGTCGGGCCGGTCCAGATGGCAACCCAGGTCATCACCGAGGCGCAAAACGCGATCGCCTCCTGGCGACGCGTGATCGAGTTGATGGATACGCCCGCCGACGTTGTCGACCCGGGCTCCGGCAGTGCTACCTTGCCGGCGCGGGCGTTGGGTGCCCGTTTCGAACACGTGACGTTTGCCTACCCCGGCGGCCCCGACGTGCTGACCGACATCGATGTGGAGATCGCGCCGCGGCAGCGGGTCGCCATCGTCGGCGAGACCGGTTCGGGCAAGACGACCTTCGCCAAACTGTTGACCCGGCTCATGGATCCGACCAAGGGCGTCATACGCCTGGGTACGGCCAACATCGCCGACGTGGGCTTCGACGCGTTACGCGGTCACGTCGTCATGGTTCCGCAGGAGGGGTTCCTTTTCGATTCGAGCCTGGCCGACAACCTGCGGTATGGACGCCTTGGCGCAACCCACGAGGAGCTCGGTCACGCGATCGGCGAACTTGAGCTCGACGACTGGCTGGAGACGCTTCCCGATGGACTCGACACTATGGTCGGCCAACGCGGCGAGTCGCTCAGCGCGGGGGAGCGCCAACTCGTCGCGCTGGTGCGATCTTATCTGGCCAATCCGGAGTTCCTGGTGCTAGATGAGGCCACCAGCGCCGTCGATCCGCAAACCGAACTGCGCACCACCCGGGCGCTGGAACGATTGTTGTCGGGGCGCACTTCGGTGACGATCGCGCACCGGTTGTCGACAGCCGAGACCGCCGACCGGATCCTCGTTTTCGATGCCGGTCGGCTCGTCGAGGATGGTACGCATGCACAGCTCGTCACGGCCGGCGGCGTCTACGCGCGGCTGCACACGAGCTGGGTGGCCCAATCACACCTGTCGACGACGAGTTAGCGCGTTTGGGAGCGTGGGACAATGAGGCAGTGACCGAACCCGAAGCTGCCCAGACCCTCGACCCCGTGATTGCCAGCAGGCTCAAGCGCGACGACAGGGGGCTGGTGGCCGCGGTTATCCAAGAGGCAACGAGTCGCGAAGTGCTCATGGTCGGCTGGATGGACGACGAGGCACTGCGCCGCACTCTCACCACACGACGCTCCACCTTCTGGAGCCGAAGCCGGGGCGAATATTGGGTCAAGGGTGAAACCTCGGGTCACACCCAGCAGGTGCGCGAAGTGCGCCTCGACTGCGATGGCGACACGCTGCTGGTCCTGGTAGACCAGGTTGGCGCTGCCTGCCATACCGGCGATCGGACCTGTTTCGATGCGGGAAAGCTACTGTGACCCCCAAACGTCTTTACGGACCCACCGTCCTTGCCGGCCTTGCCATCGGCGGCCTGGCCTACTTTGCGGCGGGGCGGGTATGGGGAACGGCGCTCGTGCTTGCCGACGGTCTGCCCAGCGACAAGGTCTCGGTCACCGGCTCCGAAGCGGTGCCGGTGCTAAGCGCTTTGGCCCTGGTGGTCGTCGCCGGCTCGATCGCGGTGCTTGCCGCCTCGCTGCGCATCCGCAAGGTGGTGGGACTCATTATTTGCGCTGCGGGCCTGATCGGCGCCGTCCTTGCTTTCGGTCACGGCAAGCAACTTGCCGATGCGTTCGAGGCTGCTGTCGAGAAGTCCCCGGCGTTCACCGGTGACAACTTCCCCGATGCCTACGCGACCAGCGCTTGGCCGTTGGTGACCGCTTTGACTTTCGTTCTCGCAACGCTGCTTGGTGTCGTCGTGGTTGCGTTCGGTTCCCACTGGCCGACGATGGGCCGTAAATATGAGGCGCCAGTGGCCAAGGCTGAAAACGACGAGATTGAAGACGACTCCGACCTTTGGAAGGCATTGGACCAAGGCGACGACCCGACACAGTAGGCTGGCCTTTGACATCGTTGAGGAGAGGTAGTTATGGCACACGGTTCATCGCCAGCAGCTTGGAGTGGAGTCCTGCTCTGCTTGGTAGGTTTTTTGGTTGCCGGCATCGCGCTGATCCCCACCCCACCTTGGACGGTGTTCTGGATCGGCGTTGCTATCGTCGCAATTTCGGGTCTCGTGGGCAAAATCATGGCGGCGGCCGGTCTGGGCGTCAACAACAACGCCCATCACTGACCACCGGACCGGAGTGCATTGATGACTGACCAATATCCTCGTTATCCCGGCGATCGGTCGCCCGCGGCTTCGAGTCAGCAGCCAGCCACCTATGGTGCCCCTGCCCCTGCGGCGCCGGCGTACGGCCAATCCCCGAGCGCTCCCACTGTGCCGTTCGCGTCGTGGTGGGCACGGGTGGGCGCTTCGGTGCTCGACAGTCTCATCGCTTTTGCCGTGGTCATCGTTCCGTTCGGCATCGGTATGGCCCTTGCTTTCAAGGATGCGCAGTCTACGACCGGCATCGACCCCGTCACCGGATTTCAGACCGCGGAGCTCACCGGCGGCGTCAACCCAATCGGTGTTGTGATTGCCGTTCTCGGCGTGCTGCTCGGCATCGGCTTCACGATCTGGAACCTGGGGATACGCCAAGGCAAGAGGGGTCAGAGCCTCGGCAAGAAGGCGCTCGGCATCAGCGTCGTACGGACCGACACCGGCTCCTATCTTGGCGCCGGCGCCGGCGCGTTGCGCTGGTTGATGGCCGCGCTGCTCGGCAACCTGTGTTTCATTAACTTTCTGTGGCCACTGTGGGATGAAAAGAAGCAGGCTTGGCATGACAAAGTCGTCGGCTCCGTGGTCATCAAGGCCCCCTAACGACCATGACACGTCACGGTCTCGCACCACCAAGTTTGAAGCGCGACGGCCGAGCTTTGCGCGCTCCCGCCGTGGTGGGATCCATCGGTTTAGCCGGTGCAGGACTGTTGTTACTGCGCGACCCACATACCCCTGGCAGTTATGGGTTGTGTCCGTTCAATGCGCTGACGGGGCTGTATTGCCCGGGCTGTGGCGGCACGAGAGCCGCATACGACCTGCTTCATTTTGATGTGGCTGCCGCCATCTCGAGCAACGTGTTTGCCGTCGTGTTGATCGCGACCCTGCTCGTGGCCTACCTGCGGTGGATACCGGCGCGTATGCGTGCGGAGAATGCGCGCATGATCGTGCTTCCGGCGCGTGTCAGCATGCTGGTCCTGACCGCACTGTTCGTCTTCACGATTGTGCGCAACACGCCCGCCGGGGCATGGCTGGCGCCTTGACTCCGCGCCCACCTCAGCCGATTTTCCGGTGGCGGAGTTAACGCATCAGGCGATGACCGGCTCGCCGCGCAGGCGCTTGTACGCGTAGGCCCAGGCGATCTGTATGACTGGGATCGCCACAAGCAAACCGACTAGACAGGCGATCGCGCCGAGAATGGCGATGCCGACCGAGGCGATGAACAACACCAACACGTCGCCGATGTTGTCCTTGACGAGGTGGTAACTCGCCTTGATCGAGACAACCGGCTCGGTGCCGTCGTCGACCACGAAGAACAGCGTGAAGATCGTTAGGAACGCGACGGCTATGCCCGGCAGGACACATAGCAAGAGCCCGATCGTAATGAGAGCACTGACGATGATCGAGGTGATGATCACCTTCGCATAATCGAGCTTGCCGAAGGCCTCGGACAGGGAGAATTTGCGACCCTCGGTGATGTCGAGGGTACCGCGGATGATTCCGGCCGAAATGACAAACGACACGGCTGTGCTGATCAAGCTGACGATAAAGCCGACGAGTTGTCCGGCGATGCCGAAGTTGGTGGTGAACGATGGGCCGCTCCCGGTGTCGGTGATGTCGAAGAACGACGTGCCGCCGGCTGCCGACGTGAGTATCGAACCGATGCCCTCCACGATTGCGGTGATCGCGAACAGGATGATCATCGCCACAATCAACGTGCCGGCGTTGTCCTTGAATTTCGTCCAGCCATAACGCACAGCAGCGCCCACGCTGAACGGTTCACCGGTGGGTTGGGAAGAAAAAGAGCCCGGCCCGGTCGGCGGTGGCTGATAGCTTGCCGGTGGGCCATCGTAGGGGGGTTGCGAACCGTAAGGCGGCAACTCGTTGGTGTTTGGATTGTTCGGGTCACCTGGATAGGGAGGCGGCTCGTTATTCGTCATGGCTGCGAGTGTAGGCAAGATGCGTGTTGCGTGACCCGTGATCTCTCCTCGACACGCCGGGGCTACCCTTGGGGCAATCCCGAGCCAGGAGGTGAACGCCATGTCGGTACTCGACGAAATCCTTGCAGGCGTTGCCGAAGATCTTCAAATCCGGATGGCAGCGACCACGATTGAGGAGCTCAAAGCTCGAGCCCGCAAGCAGGCGCCGGCCCTTGATCCGATGCCCGTGTTTCGCGCCGATGGCATTTCTGTCATTGCCGAAGTCAAAAGATGCAGCCCCAGCAAGGGCACGTTGGCCAACATCAAGGATCCGGCCGCGCTTGCCTGTGACTATGCAGCCGGTGGCGCGTCGGCCATCAGCGTGCTCACCGAAAAGCGCCGTTTCGGTGGCGACCTCGAAGACTTGCGCGCCGTACGCGCCCAGGTCTCTGTGCCCGTGTTGCGTAAGGATTTCATCACCACGTCATACGAGCTGTGGGAAGCACGCGCCGCTGGCGCCGACATGGCGTTGCTGATGGTGGTATCGCTTGACCAGAATGCTCTCGAATCCCTCATCGAGCGGGCATCCTCGATTGGTCTCACACCGCTGGTCGAGGTCCACGACGAAGCAGAACTCGAGCGGGCCGTTGCCGCCGGCGCCGAACTGATCGGCATCAACGCCCGCGATCTCAAAACGTTGCAGGTCGACCGTAAGACGTTTGAACGCTTGTCGCCTTTGGTGCCCCCGCATGTGGTTAAGGTCGCCGAGTCGGGCGTGCGCGGGCCCCATGATGTAATCGACTACGCCAAACACGGTGCGCACGTCGTCCTCGTGGGTGAAACCCTGGTCACTGG
>JBBSRT010000009.1:0-20365 GCA_038242765.1 Propionibacteriales bacterium | reverse complement strand
TACACGCCTTGAGGCCTTCCTTGACTGATGCACCATAAACACGCAGGCCCACGGAAGCGTTGACCGGCACATCGCTGAATGCCTCACGGAGCGCGGCCTGGACAGCCTGCATACGCGTCTGGTCGCCGCCGGCCAGCTCAGCCATCGCGCTCGAGGAATCAACGACAACTTCGACGGCACCGGGACCGCGATCGGGCTGCTTCTGTTCGGCCGAAAACGACGGGGCTCCGATCCATACGATCGCCAAAGCCACGCCGATCGAAGCGGTCAATGCCGTCTTGCGCCGCGCAGAAGTCATTGGGACAGAGTATCTGGCCACCCGACCACGGCAGCAGCGGTGACATTATTGACGTTGACGGCGTGCAGCTCGACCGATTTGGGAACGAAACCTCCCGAAACCTCCGACATACCATCGGCGACACAGACCACCACCAGGGAAGTTAAACGTCAACATGCAGTGGCGAAACGACTCCTGGGTGTTGCTCGAATTTGATTTTCTGGAAGACGAGGAGGCACAGCCATGAAGCGCCCCCTCTTGACCATCATGTTGACCTTGGTCGCTCTCCTTGGTTCTGCTGGAGCGGCGATGGCTACTGGCGCCGACGGCGGCGGACCGGTCCGGATCGCCGAAAAGATGATCCACGACGAAGCCGTCAAGAATGCACCCGAATCGGTTGTCCACGTTGAACCCAAGACCAAGTCCTAGAGGAGCGGGCGTTGAGGCCAACAAAGTCGGTCAAAGCGGCGCCATCGAAAACGACTATCAACGCATCGGCGACCACTCCGTCACCTTGAGCCGCTCGTTCGCCGTGACCTACACACTCCCCAACGGGATCAGCGGCAAACTCGAGAATCCCCTCGCGAACAGCAGCGCGTCATACCCGCTGGCGATCGCCGAAGTCCAATCGGTGGTCACCAACATCAACTGAACTAACGCCGCGCCCGATGCAGTGTCACTTGCTGAGCTCCCAGCACCCTGCTAGATCGGCCAACGACTTGACCAGCTCGACGCCCGCCTTCTCCGTCCACGGCTCCACGGTCGTGCCCAGCACTTTCACACCCACGTTGCCACATGCCCAATACCCTTCGAGATCAGTCGTATTGGGCCGGAGGACGGTTCCGATCCCGCCTGCATGCCTGAACTCGTGACTCGAACCCTCGATTTGCTGTTGCTGCCGAGCGAGCACTTCGTCGAAGATGAACGTGACAGCCAAGGTCAATGCCCGTTCGCCGTCGGAATAGACTAGACATCGATAGTTACCAGTGCCTTCCCCGGACTTCGCAGGAGCATCAGCATCCAATGGCAACCGGTCATCACTGTCACTGACAGTGAACGAATCCGACCCCAACACATCGGCCACGATGGTCGACGGTATCTGGCACGCTTCGGGTTTCGAATATTTCTGGTCGCCACACCCCGACACCAACATAATGAAAACCACACCAACGGGAAGCAACCAAAATTTCATCAGTTGCCGCCTTTCGGCTTCGCCAAGTTGTCCCAAGCCGTATCGACGGTTGAGCCGACCGTCCCCCCATACCCTGGCACTTGTTCAGCTTCGTCAAGGATCGCTCTGATCTGATCGTCGCTGAGTTCGCTTGGCGGAACCGGGTTTCCCGTCTCGGCGCCGGGCCAAGAATCCCGCAAACCGCCCAATAAATACTGCGATTCGTCACCGCGTTCCTCAACCCGCGTCTGATCGCCGGCGTTCAGCTCACCCCAAGGGTTCTCGCTCTCGGCACCGAGCACCGCGTAGTAGGCCTGCAGCCGGGTATGGCGCCGCCCTGTCTCGTACTGATCGTTTCCTGCAGAGATGGCTTCGTTGACGCCATCTCCTACATAGCCGTCGATAATCTGATCTTTGATCTCGCCGACGATGAAATTGCCCGCGGGACCGCCCGGCACAGGGACGTAGTCAAGAGGAAGTGTGAACATCGAAGCGACTTTGCGTTTCGCTTCGGCTTCATCCTCCGCGCCGTCAATCGCGCCATTGATGAGACTGTCTTGAAGATAGCCCTGCAACTGCGATGACTCATGGATCGCTTTGACCATCGGGTCGCCAGGCTCGCCAATCGTCCAACTGGGCTGCCCGTCAGCGTTTCCCTCAAGCGACACAGACGCACCGTCATTGAGTCTTACCTGGTTGTAACGAGCAGCCGCGCCACCGATTGTTGAGTTGGCGGTTTCGTTGTCACCGACGTCCTCAAGGATGTCGGTCAGGTCGTCCTTGTCGATGTTGATTCCGTAATAGGGCAGGTCGGATCCTTCAAGAAAATCCGGGCGCCTGGGATGTTCGCCAGAATAAGTGCCGGGACCGCCGTCTGGGCTGCGTGTGGCCGTCCGATCGACGTCGGCGATGTAGGTAGCGATGATGCCGCCGATCTCTTCGTCGACTCCGCCGAGCGCCTCGGCCCCCTCTCCGAACATGTCGAGTGTGTTCGACGAAATCTGAGCAGCGTTGCGTGCCCGAACGTCCTCGGGTGAGCCGGCGTCATCGTATTTGGGGTTGTAGCCGAGCGCCTGGTCGACCGTTGCGACTCGCAGGACGTCACCTGCAGCAGCACCCTTGTTGTCCTCATAGGTGCTCTCACGCTCCCCCAACAAATATTTCGCGCGATCGGTGTCGAGCAGGATCGTCTGCGATGCGTCGGCATTGTTGTCGAGCACCTGCAACCACTGCAACGTCGGATCGTTCATCGCTTGGTCGTCATCCTGGTTCGTGCCGAACGGCAGGATGCTGGTGCCGCCCATCGGGCCGTCCCAATAGCGCGACCCCTGGACCTCTTCACGTTCCAGCAGTGCCTCGCCCGCGGAAACTAAGATATTTTCGCCGAAGTCGACGTTGTTGGCCGAACCATAATCAAACAGCGTGGCAACGCCCCAACCGCGACCGTCGGACTCGACCATCTGCCGCCCGAAATCGGCATCCAACGGTGGCCGACCTTCTCTTCCGGCCGTCCCGATCATTGTCGCCAGCGTGCCGGCCAGGTCGTCCTGCAACCCTTGGATCCGCTGGCGTTCGGCATTGGTATCAATGTATTCGCCGCCCCGGTAGTTCGGCTGGCTCTGCTCAGTAAGCCACGACTGCATGTCATAGAAAGCGTGTACGGCACCTTCAGCCTCCAACCCGTTGACGACGGCACCGGAAATGTCGGGATCGTGGGCATAGCGGGCCAGGATCGTGGCGAACTCTTCCATCTGCTCGCGGTCGTTGACCGAATCCATGTCATCAAAATCCTTGACCTGGTCGACGATCTCCTTGACCAGCAAGGCTTCGATCTCCCCGAACGAACCATCGCCCTCATAGCTGGCGATGCCACTGCCGTCAGTTTCAAGCAAGGTGCCAAGGTCGATGAGTTGTTGAAGCGGTCCTTCTTGATCGTGGAGCCATAAGGCGCTGCGAGCTAACGCGCTGGAGTTGCTCAGGGAAGTCAGCGCGATCGGCGTACCGTGTTGTGCTGACGCCCGCTGAGTGTCAATGTTATTCGCCAAAGTCGTCAGGCCCGATTTCGCTTGCGCCAAAAACGCTACGTCGATGCGCACCGTCGACATGTCGCCCCCAAATCTGTTCAACAATTCTGAATGGCAGCCACCCTACGGCAAAGTCGCTCACGCCTTGGGAATCTGGACCCACCGCCACCTCGTCGCGCTGGTTAGTGCCCCACGCCCGGTAGGCAGCGCGGCGGAAGGGCAGCGAGGGCTTCCTTGATCTCCTCAATCGAAAGCGACGATCGTCGTCACGTTGTCCTCAACACCATGCTTATCAACTAGCCCGAGTCGTCAACTCGATGGTTGTGCCGTGGCGAGATGGAGACTTTTACAGGTTGCGACGACGGATCGACCAGGAGCGGTTCCACGCCAACCCACGCGGGTCGTGCTCGGGAACCTCATCGGGCTCCTTGTTGGCAGCGACCACGACGGCAAGACTCGCATCGGTGAACGCTCCCATGATCCCTTTGCAATGCTCGGTTAGCTCTTTGACCCAAGCGTCGGCCTTGGCGCACTCCCAGCCACCGCCTTGAATATTTCCGGCAACATCGCCCCCCGGGGAACCGAAGCCTTCGTGCACGGTCATCGAACAATCATTGATGAGCTGTTTCGAGCCGTTGAGCGTCTTCAGATACATGTTCGGCTCTTTAGCCTCAGTCGTCGGCTCGTCGTCCGGCATACGTGCCCCCATCGTTTGCTACTGATTCGGATCCCTTGGAGTATAGGCGCAAAACGACCTCGCTCGTCAGGTCGGCTCGTCTGGTCTACTATCGAACAGACCCCGATGTGGGTCCTTCGACGAACGTCGGGGGACGGACCGAGCAGAGGAGAATCAGCATGGCAACAGGAGCACGGATCGAAGATCTGGATGCGCTGTACAAGCAGCTCGACAACTCGATGCAGTCGACTGACAACATGATCAATGAAGTCGATCGCTCACTCACCACCGCGAACGAAGAATGGCAATCCAAAGGCGCCGCCGAGTTCAATGACGCGTGGGTTAACTTCAAGTCCACACTGGGCAAGCTGTGCCAGGCCTTCGCTGCCGCCGGCACCGACGTGGCCTACCAGCACAACAAGTTCGCCGAAGGCGCAAAGGAAGCAGACATGCACCCGGTGCTGACTCCGCTCAACTCACCGCGCTGAAACTTTAGACTTGAAATGTGGGTAGATCGGCTTCGGCCGATCTACCCACATTCACTTGGCATCCGCCGGCTCGGCTTATGTAGACTTCGCAATGACCTACACCGACGCCTCCGAGCGTCTGGCCACAACGACTTCGGGAGAACCGAGTGCGACTGCGCCTCTGGACTGTGGCAGCAGCGGCAATACTGACGCTGACGGCCTGCAGTTCGACCGATTCCGAAAAGAAGCTTCCCGAACTCTCCGACTCACCATCGGCAACCCAGACGACGACCGGTACGTTGCTTGATGAGATCCCCGACGAGACTCCGGTTCGACCCGAGGACGTCCGATCCAATGACGGTTCGATTGCCTTCGCAGCGTATGTCGCGGAGGTGATCCTTTACACCCTCGAAACGAGTGATCCTGCCCTCCTGACGAAAATCTCCGACTCCAAGGTTTGCGCAACCTGTAAACGGGTGCGTACGGCAGTCGAAGAAAGTGCCGGCAAGAATCAGGCCGAAGTACTCCGCGGATCACTGGGCATCAGTGATGCGAAAGTGACGGCAAACCAAGGCGGTTTCTACACCGTCAAGGAAAGCGTGCTCTTCCCAGCAGGTGGCCGGATCGACAGCACGTCCGGTAAGGTGCTCGAGAAATACGACAAAGAGACGCAGAAACTGAACGTCAACATGCAATGGAGAAAAGACTCCTGGGTGTTGCTCGAATACGATTTCCTCGAAAACGCGAAGGCACAGTCATGAAACGCGCACTCTTGACCACGGTGTTGGCCTTGATCGCTTTACTTGGTTCAGCCGGAGCAGCGATGGCGGGCATCGATGGCGACAAGGACGAGGTCACGGCCAGCGGTGACAAGACCGAGTCATCGAGCCAAGGCGCACCCGGCAACGATCCGATCTTTCGAGTCCCGGTGCCCTACACGATCTATCGTTACACGCCCGCATGCTCAGCCAACGACACACCGCAAGGCGACGACCCCAAGGCCGCCGTGACCGGCGCCGATGCGTTGTGCGGTCAGGCGGTCTACACCTGCCCGCAGGACGATGCCATCCGTTATCGGGTCTCGACCATGAAGATGACTGCCGACGGAAAGTCAGATGGCGAATGGGAAGACCGCACCAACACGGTGTGCCGTGGCGCCGACGAGCCCGCCGAAGGCGGACCGGTCCAGATCACCGAAAAAATGATCCACGACGAAGCCGTCAAAAAAGCCCCCACCTCGGTCGTGCACGTCGAACCCGAAACCAAGTCGTACGTCAACGTCCCGACAAACTTCTACGCCGAAACGAAAACCGAGACAGCCACGCTGTCCATCTTCGACCAGCCGATCGAGATTCGATTCGCGCCGAGCAGCTACCGGTGGAAGTTCGGCGACGGCGGCAATAACGAAGGCGCTGGCATTGAAGCAGCCAAGGTCGGCCAAAATGGCGCCATCGAAAACGTCTACCAACGCATCGGCGACTACTCGGTCAACTTGACGCGCTCTTTCGCCGTGACTTACACCCTTCCCAACGGCACCAGCGGCGCGCTCGCCAGCCCGCTCTCGAATACCAGCGCCCCCTACCGGTTGGGCATCGGCGAAGTGCAATCAGTTGTCACCGACGTTAACTGAAACCCAGCCGCTTCAGTTTGGCCAGCAGCCGACTTCGTCAGCCACCGACTTGACGATTGCGACGATCGCCTTAGCCGGTCGCTCGCCTTCAAGCAAGACTGTTACCCGGCCGCACACCCAGCGGCAACGTCGGCGCTGTTGGCCAGACATGCCTTTGCAGGCTTATATTCTTCGCCGCCGCAGCGTGACAAAGTCGCGAACACCGCAATGACGAGGACTCCGGGCAAAAATTTCCGTGGATGGAGGCCACGTTTTGACTGCTCGAGCATTAGTTGTCACCGTACTTCGTGGCAGCCAACTTACGGCAAAGCCGCTCACGCCTTGGGAATCTGGACCCACCGCCAGCCGGTCGCGCTGGTGAGTACCCCACGTCCGGTAGGCATCGCGGCACCGACCGACCGAGGCAAGCGCGCGTTCAGCACATCGCCGTCGTTGCTGGCACGCGGAGCGAGCACGACCCCCGTACGACCACGCTTGAGCTCGACCGGTAACCCGCGATAAAGGCTGAGAATCTCGTCGATGCTGGCCGCGACCAACATGATCGAGTTGGTGTCGCGCATCGTGTCGAACTGATCGTTGAGCAGCTGTCCGATCGGGGAATCGGCGCCCAAGACGTCAAAATCGTCGACCACGATGGTGCGATCGCGCGGAAGAGCCGCGAGGGCTTCCTTGATCTCCTCAATCGGCTCAGTGCCAGTGAACACCTTGAGGTTGCGTCCACGCGTCTGGTCGCGCAAGGGCGACATGCGCGGAGCGAAGGCGACGATCGGGCGGCGCAATTTCATCTGCTGGCGCAAAATCACCATCAGTGTGTTGCTCTTGCCCGAGCGAGGCGGGCCGGTCACGAGGAAACCGGGTCCGTTGAGAAGCGGATCGAACCCCTGCGACGATAGCGTGTCGCCGCCGACCCCGACGGGGACAAACGTGTCGCTGACCGAGTTGGGTTCGAGTTTCAGCGCCTCGGCCATACCGATAGCAGCCGGAAGTTCGTCAATGCGTTGCGGTCGTAGCGCCCGATCCAGACTTGCGTAACGCTCATTGGCGGTGCGCCCGATGTCTTGCAGAGCGCGCACCTGGTCGGTGCCCACACCACTCTCGTCCAGCAGCGCCCACTGGAGTTCACGCGGATGTTCCCCGGACCGAAATGCCCGCCCCGGTGCCATGACCGATGGGACCTCGCGGCTCATCAGACCGATCGCCGAGAAATCGCTCGGGTCACTCATGGCCAACATGATGCGGTCTTCGACGAGGGTCGAGATGCGCCCGACGATGCCGGTTCGGTCGCCGGCGATCACAAACCGGATGCCGACACCGGCACCCTCTTGTAGGAGGCCGGTGATCCGATCGACCAACACTCCCCCGTCCACTGATTCGAAGGCTGCGATATAGCCCTCAAGTCGGTCCAAGAGCACCACGAAGTAGGGGAGTCGTTGTGCCGGTTCGACGGCGGCGCGCTGCTCACGTATGTCGGCATACCCCAATTCGGCTAGTGCCTGCTGGCGGCGGGCGAGTTCGGCTTGAAGGAAGTTGAGGAGTCGATAGACGCGGTCGATCTGCGTCCGGGTGACGATCGCGCCGACATGGGGAAGGGACACCAGGGGCAGGAGCGCATTGTTGCCGGCGTCGATGCCGTAGAGGTGTACGTCGGCCGGCGAGCATTGACTGGCAATCGCACCAGCGACCAACCGCAATGACGATGACCGCCCCGACCGAGATTGACCGGCGATCATGAGATGCCCCGCGTTTTCCAGATCCCAGCACTCGGTGACCTGCAATTGTTGACGTGGGAGATCGGCGCGGCCCAATGGGATCGGAGGGATCACCCCGTCTTCGGGACCGGTCAACTCAAGGGAGTCGAGTCCGAGCCGATCCGGCAGCGGCGGCAGCCAGGGCTTGCGCATCGGCGGCAGCCCGATGATGTCGTTGGCGTCGTTGATCGCGCTGACAAGCGTCGACAAGTCTGTGGGGGTACTGACGTCGTTTTCGTCGGAATCGTCGGCAGTGACATATTGTGCCGTGTTCTGCAGGTCGCGCCAGTCGAAACCGTGCGAAACCAGGTCGGCCTTTTGCGTCCCTCGTGGGCGCCCGCCGACGCGTGCGCTTTGAAACGGCGTCAGTGACGAGTGGCCGAGTCGCGCATAGGCACGCCCGGGGAAGCTCTTGGGGATCTGCGCGGCAGCCGGCGACTCGATGACGTCGTCGGAGTCACCGGTGTCCGTGACGCGCAGCGCGATGCGCAGGTTGGTGTTGGACTTGATCTCAGCGTTGACGACACCGGCTGGTCGCTGCGTCGCGAGGATGAGGTGCACGCCAAGGGAGCGGCCACGGCGCGCGACGTCGACGAGTCCGGTGACAAAATCAGGTAGTTCAGCAACCAGCGCTGCAAACTCATCGATGACGATCAGGAGCCGCGGCATCGGTTCGTCGCCGACCTGACGACCGGCGAGATAGTCCTCGATGTCCTTGGCGTCTGCATCGGCAAGCTGGTGCTCACGCCGTCGTAGTTCCGCACCCAATGATTCCAGTGCGCGCGTCGTCAAGTGGCCGTCGAGGTCGGTGACCATGCCGACCGTATGGGGCAGGTGCAGACAGTCCTTAAATGCCGCGCCGCCCTTGTAGTCGATCAACACGAAGTTGAATTCATCGGGGCGGTTGCCCACCGACAGCGATGCGATCAGCGTCTGAAGCAGCTCGGACTTGCCTGAACCGGTTGTTCCTGCGATGAGTCCGTGCGGCCCGTCGGCGCGGACGTCGATCGTGAAGGGTCCGTTGACACCCTCGCCGATCACCGCTTTCGTCGTACGGCCACCGCCGGACCAGCGCTGCTCAACGAGTTCGCCGGTCGGATTCTCGAGCTTGATCACCTCGAGCAGTCTGCTGGCGGCCGGCAGGCTTGCGCTGAGGTCCTCGGTGCTCACATCGCGGATGGGGGCCAGCGCACGAGCGACCCGGTCGAGCCACGCTTTGTCGACGATGTCGGGACGAATGCCATCGATGTGCCGCTCCGCGGTGGTGTCCATGTTGAGGAGACCGGCTTGGTATTCGATGACGGTCCTACATTCTTCGGGAAGTTGCCGGGGCGTGCGGTCCAGGCATAGGAACACCATCCGCAGCGCGGGGCCGTCCTTGAGCAGCGAAATCACCCCGGTGGACATGCGCAGTTCACGTGCGCCATCGAGAACGACCAAGATGCGTGAAAGGCCGACGCGATCCTTCTCGTCGAGTTGCTTGCGGCCATCGAGTTCAGCGGTCAACTCGGCGATCATTCCGGCCCTGTTCTCGTCGTCATACACGAATTTGACCGGCCGGGGATGGTCGTCACTGTTACGGCAATGCGGCAACCATTTGACCCAGTCCCAGTCTTCGGCGCCGTCACGATCGGTGAATACCCAGACCGAGACATCTGTCGGACTGTGGAGCACTGCTGTCTGGGCCACCATCCATGATGCGGTGACGCGGCACTCCTCCTGGGTGCCGGCAATGCCGACGACTCCCGAAGACCCCATCGTCACTGCCGCGGGGACATCGGGGGCGGTCCATCGAAGCGGCCCCTCATGAGCTTCGCGTGTCGAGTCCTTGACGATGACGTCGGAGGGTAAATCGGAGGTACCGAGCCGCAACGACAAGAAGTCGGGGTCCCAGCGCCGGCGTTCCCACAGCCTGGCTCGCGGACCGATCGCGAAGAGCAGCGTCGAGGCCGGATCAGGATCGGTGCGGCGACGTAACGAACGCTCGCTCAACAACGAGTCGACGGCCGCTTCCTCGACTTGGACCCGACGCTTGTGGAACTCGTCGACCTGCTCCTCATAACGCTGCTTTTGCTTCTTGCGCCCCGCGGTCGCGTTGATCAGCATCATCATCGGCATCATTAGCATGAACATCAACGAGTATGGCGATCTGGTGAAGAAAAACATCGTGCCACTCATGAGCAGCGGCGACAAAAGCATCAGGAACGGCAGCGGCATCTTGTCCGGGCGCGCGGGTTCGGTCGGCAAGCTGAACTCTTGGGTGGGCGGAGCCGGATGCAGGCGCGGCGGCCGGTTGTAGTCCAATTCGGGACGGGCCACCGATGGTGAGAGGGAGGCATCGGGTCGGCTGCTCTCGACTTGTTCGAGCAGGACTCCGCCAACCCCCAACACCTCACCGATGTGCCAGACGGTCGGCGCCTCCGTCAACGGTCGGCGGTCGAGGTTGAGGAGCGGCACCGGTGCCATCGGGTCGACGCGATCACCGATCCGAAGGTCGGTGACCACCTTTTTGCGGCGCCTCTTGACCCGATGGGTGCTGATCGAGCTGGCCTGCAGAACGATAGGTTCAATCGCTGGCTCGCGGCGTAGCGGCACCGGTGTTTCGCGGCCGAGCACGTCTGCGGAGACAACGATCTGGACGGTGCCGTCGACGGCGACTTCCAGCCTCGCGGCCTCCTGCGGCACCTGGGGGTCGTCGATCCAAATGACACAGTGCGTGCCCGAACCGATCGTGGCCGAGCCGATGCCCAGGCGGTGCACTCGCCCGGCGCCGCGTCCCGAACTCACCCGGATCTCCACGGCGCCTTCGGGCTCGGTCTCGTGGTGACTTGATGCACCGCGCACGCCGAGCACCGCGCCTTGGCGTATGTCGCACGAGTCGATGGCATCATCGGGATCGAGACGCGTCGTGCCCAAATAGAGATCGTGCGATGTCGCCACCGCGGTGGCCACACCATGATTGCGGCGAGCAAGGGCGATCTCGACGACATTGGTGCGATCGGCAACCGGTTCGTCGAGCACTTCGGCAAGACGATTCGCGAGGTCACGCACCGTCGCCTCGGGGGAGAAGCCGACGATGGCATCTCGCCGTACTCCCGAGATCGCCGACTCGGCAGTGATGAGGAGCCGCATGCCTCACATACTAACGGGATCACGATATTGCGCTGGTGCATTCATCCATGCGGCACGGCGCAGAACACATCGTCGTTTCGACCGTCGCGCGCACATGGTTTACACTCGGCAAGGCCCTCTACTGATCAGCAATGTCCGGACGAGTTGGGGCATTTGCGTCAACGAGCAGGGGATCCACGTCCATGGCCAGTAAATCCACGCGCATCGCCGACGCTTCATTACAAGACCGGCAACGCGATCGGGCCGCTCGTGGCATTAAATCCCGGCTGCCCGCCGGATCACTGAAAGGTGACCGGCCGTCACCGCCGCGGCGCCGCCGTCCGGCCATGGCCGCACTCGCGGTCCTCCTGATCGTCGGCGGAGCAGCACTGTCTGGCCTTTTGGCCTTGCGGCTGGATTCGCGCGACCCGGTGATCGTCGTCAATCAGGAGGTGCCCGTCGGCAGCAAGATCACGACCGACATGTTGAGCACCACCAATGTGGCCAGCGACCAGCTGCTGCTCGTGCCCGAAGACCAGGTCGATTCGGTGATCGGCACCTACGCGCGCACGTCGTTGAGCAAAGGCCAACTGCTGGACACCTCAATGCTGACGACCAGGACACCTTTCGACTCCGATCAGATCCAGGTCGGCGTGCCGCTCACGGCCGGTCAGGTGCCGCCGGGGTTACGCACCGGCGACGAGGTGCGGCTTGTGCGCATCGGCGATGGAAGCAATCCAGTGAAGGCCCTCGCGGTCGGGCTGATCCTCCAGACCGCGGCCGGCGAAGAAAGTGGCTCATTCAATAGTGGAAGCGGCAGCTCAGCTATCGTCTTGGTGCCCTCGGATGCCGCCGACGCAGTCGTCGACGCAGCCGGCAGCGAAGTGCTGGGCATGGCGTTGATCAAACGCGGTGTCTCCGTCGACGAGGCAGCCCTGACCACCCTCGGATCCGACTCATGACCCTGATCTCCTTTGCCTCCGCAAAAGGATCCCCCGGAGTCACACAAACCGTTGCCGGGCTCGCGGCGCTTTGGCCCCGGGACGTGATCATGGCCGATCTCGATCCTATCGGCGGGGACACGTCAGTGCGGTATCGCGCGCAAGACGGCAAGCCCCTCTCACTCGAACGCGGACTCGTCTCCCTGGGCGCAGCTTTGCGCGGCGGCAAGCCGGCCGAGCTCGAAGATCATCTGCAGACGACCGAGGATGGCATGTCGACGTTGGTCGGCGTCTCATCACCGGGTCAGGTGCAAGGTCTTGGCACGACGTGGCCCCACATTGCCGCCGCATTGCAAACTCACCCGGTCGATGTGCTCGCCGACTGCGGACGCTTCGCCCCCGGCTCGCCGGTCACTCCGGTCATCGAACGCTCAGCCGCGTTGGTTTTCGTCGCCCGCTCGGACATGGCCGCCCTCGCGCACCTGCGCGAACGACTCCTCGCACTCCAAGAGCCGTTGCGCATCGGAGCGATCGACGGCGTCCCGGTCGCCGTCGTGCTCGTAGGGGATCCACGCGACTCGCGCAGCGTCGACGACACCGCACGCCTGCTGGCCGCGGCCGGATTGAGGGTGCAGTCCCTAGGAGTGGTCTCCTACGACCCGAAGACGGTTCAGGAACTGCAGTCCGGCTCACGACGTAGTCTTCGCCGTTCGCTCCTGGTCCGGTCGCTGACCGACATCACCGGACGAATCCAGTCAATGATCGCCAGCCACGATCGTGATTACCAAGAAGCACGCTAGGGGCGTCATGGATCAACCACTCTTGCGCCGACTGCGCGAACAAGTCGCCGACGCCTTGTCGAGGCAGCGCCGCGAAGACGCCGAAGCCCGCCTTCCGATGATGACCAGCGAAGACGAACGCCAATTTGCGCGGGCCGTCATCGCTCGCGTCCTTGAGGGCCACGCCCGCCAAGAGATCGCTGCCGGCCGCACCCCACCGGACCGCGCCGACGAAGAAGAACTGTCCGAAGCCATCCATGCAGCCTTGTATGGTGTCGGCCGACTCCAACCACTGTTGGACGACCCCGAAGTCGAAAACATCGACATCAACGGCTGCGACAATGTTTTCGTCGGATACGCCAACGGCGAAGAACGCCGGCTGCCGCCAGTGGCAGAAAGCGACGACGAACTCATCGAGCTCGTCCAAGTGCTAGGGGCATACTCCGGGCTCACCAGCCGCCCTTTCGACACCGCCAATCCGCAACTGGATCTGCGATTGCCAGATGGCAGCCGACTCTCGGCGGTCATGGGTGTCACACAGCGACCGTCGCTGTCGATCCGCCGAGCCCGACTTGATCGCGTATCTCTGGACATGTTGGTCGAGGGCGGGACCATGACACCTGACTTGGCATCATTCCTGTCCTCTGCGGTCAAGGCGCGCAAAAACATCATGATCGCCGGCGCCACCAACGCCGGTAAAACAACCCTGCTGCGCGCACTGGCCAACGAGATCCCCGCCGATGAACGCCTCATCACTGTCGAACGCGCCATGGAACTCGGTCTGGGGCAGTTCGTCGACCTGCACCCCAATGTGGTCGCCTTCGAGGAACGACTACCCAACTCCGAGGGCCAGGGCGCCATCCAGATGTCCGACCTCGTGCGACGTTCGCTGCGCATGAACCCCAGTCGCGTCATCGTCGGCGAGGTACTCGGCGACGAAATCGTGACAATGCTCAACGCGATGAGCCAGGGCAACGACGGCTCGCTGTCGACCATTCACGCCAACTCCTCGCTCGAAGTCTTCAACCGTATTTGCACCTATGCAATCCAATCGGTCGAGCGGTTGCCCGCCGATGCCACCATGATGCTCATCGCCGGCGCCATCGACTTCGTGGTTTTCGTCGAACGGCGCAATGACTTTGCCACCGGCGGCGCACTTCGCCGATCCATCACTTCGGTCCGCGAAGTCAACGGCGTCGATGGACGGGTTCTGTCCAGCGAGGTCTTTCGCGACAACGGCGACGGCGTCGCCGAACAAGCCGCCTCCGTCAGCTGCCTCGACGAGCTTGAGGCGGCCGGCTATCGGCCCGCAATGTTCGAGCCGCAGGCCACCTGACCGTGTCCGTATCCTTACTCCTGATTGTCTTGTTGGGCGCCGCCACCGGCGCTGCAGCGCTCCTCTTGGTTTGGGCACTGCGGCCCAAGGAACCCAGCCACTTCGTCACCCGGCCCACGCTGATGCCGCGCCTCAAGACGTTGGGTGCGCGCCTACCGCTGGCCCTCGCCGCGGGCCTGATCATGCTGCTCTTGACCCGCTGGCCGGTGCTGGCTGTAGGCATCGCCTTGCTCGTGTTTTTTGCGCCGACACTCTTTGGCGGCTCGGCGAGCGAAAAGCAGGCGATTGCGCGTCTCGAAGGCCTGGCCGCCTGGACCGAGTCCTTGCGTGACACCGTCGCAGGAGCAGTAGGCCTGGAGCAGGCCATACCCGCGACAGCATATGCCGCATCGCCTGCAATTGCGCCACAGTTGGCCGACCTCGCCGACCGGCTACGGGTGCGCACTCCCCTGCCGGTCGCCTTGCAGCGCTTTGCCGACAGCCTCGATGATCCCAGCGCCGACCTGATCGTCGCTGCCCTTATGCTCAATGCGCGGCTGCGTGGTCCTGGTCTGCGTGAGGTGCTCACTTCGCTGGCCGGATCGGCTCGCCAAGAACTCGAAATGCGACGCCGCGTCGGTGCCGGCCGGGCCAGCACTCGCCGCAGCGTGCAAATCGTCGTCGGCATCACCGTCGTCTTCGTCCTGGGCCTGGCCCTCTTCAACAAAGACTACGTGGCACCGTATTCGTCGACGGTCGGCCAGGCCGTCCTGCTGGTGGTCCTGCTTTTCTTTGCCGCAGGCTTCATGTGGATGCGCAGACTTTCGGTCTTTGAACTCCCCGACCGGTTCCTCTTCACCGCCGACTCCGAGACCGACGGGGGTATCACGCGATGATATTGATCCTGTTGGCCGGAGCCTTGACCGGCTTGGGTGTTTATGCGCTCGTCCTTCAGTATGACCGCGGCGCCGGCACGGCTGCTGCCGAGTTGGCTCGGCTCGACACCGCCCGCCAGCGTGGTCGGCGCAATATGTCGCTGACCATCGACCGGCGGCACCAAAGTGAATCAATGCGCGTGCGCAAGGTTGGCTCCAATGTGCGCACGTTCCTCGAGTCACGCGGTTGGCGGGTGCCGCCCGGTGTCCGCGCCGACCTTGCAGTGATGGGCCGTTCGGTCGAAACACATCTGGGAATGATCGTTCTCGCCGCCGTGGCCGGACTTTTCGCTCCCACCATCATGCTCGCACCTGCGGTCCTGCTGCTCGGTACCAGTGCGACGATGCCGCTGTGGCTCGCCGGGATCGGGGCCATCGCCGGCGCTGCCTTGACGTGGGCCCAACTCTCCTCGCAGGCCACCGAACGCCGGCGCGACTTCCGCCATGCCGTCAGCGCCTTCCTGGATCTGGTGTCAATGAACCTCGCCGGCGGTCGAGGTGTGCCCGAAGCGTTGGCATCAGCTGCAGACCTGAGCGACGGGTGGGCCATCGTACGGATCCGTGACACGATGGAATCAGCTCGACTGCAAGGCGTCACACCATGGGCGGCGCTTGGAGACCTGGGAGAAGAAATGGCCGTCGAAGAGCTTCGCGACCTAGCCGCCGCGTTGGCCTTGGTGGCCGAGGACGGCGCCAAGGTTCGCACCTCACTCTCGGCTCGGTCGGCGTCGATGCGTCAACGCGAACTCGCCGATGCCGAAAGTCGCGCCGAGCAACGCTCCCAATCGATGCTCGTCGCGCAATTGCTTTTATGCGTGGGCTTCTTGCTATTTTTGATTTTCCCGGCCATCTCCAAGATCATCGGCATCTGACCTCGATGACTTGCTCAATCGCTACAACTAAGGACCAAACATGAACCCCTTCAACTCAGCCACGCCCATCGGATTCATGATGCTCGTGCTCGATTCACGACTTTGCAAACGCGGCCGCGACGAGCGCGGGGTCTCTGCCGTCGAGTGGGTCATCATCTCCGCGATTGTCGTCGGCATCTGCATCGCCGTCGCCGCGATCCTGATGAATGCTCTCACCTCCGAGGCCACCGACATCGGTAACAAGATCAAGAACCAGTAGGAACGTGTCAATTCGGTCGCGTCGCCGCGGAGAGGAGGGCACCAGCGCCATCGAGCTGGTGCTCTACATGCCTTTGCTGATGATCGCGATCATCCTGACCGTGCAGTTCGCACTCATTTATCTGGGCAATCAGGCCGTCTCCGCCTCGGCTCGCGAAGCGTCCCGTGTCGCCCGAGTGACCGGCGATGCCGGACTCGGCGTCAAGAAGGGCGAAGCATATGCCGCCAACCTCGGCCAAGGGGTTCTCAACAATGTGACCGTGGCCGTCGTCCAGGTTGGCGACGGCCAGATGCGTGCCGCCGTATCAGGTGAAGCAGAGCAACTGTTGCCGTTCCTCGCACCACCACGAGTCAGCGAAGTCGTGCAGGGACCGATCGAACGCTTCGTCCAGGACAACGGGTGATCGCGTGACACTGATCCGACGCCGCAAGGACGAGCGCGGCTCCATGGCCGTCGAGGTCGTCCTCCTGACCCCGATCCTGCTGTTGTTCACCCTCTTGGTTGTTGCCGGGGGACGTTACGTGTCGGTCCAGGCCGACATCGAAGCGGCCGCCCGCGACGCCGCCCGCGCTGCGTCATACGAACGCAGTGCAGGAGCCGCACAGGCTGCAGCCAACGATGTGGCCACCACCGCGCTGGACGATTTTTCCGATTGCCGCGTCGGCCGCATCGGCGGCAGCTTTGTGGCCGGTGGACTGGTCGAAGTAACGCTGGATTGCCAGGTTTCCAACGACGGACTTGGTCTGCTCGGGCTCTCAGGCAGCTTGTCGATGAGCGCAACGGGCAGCGCACCCCTCGATACCTATCGGCGGACCCAATGATCGCCCGGTGGGTGGCCGCGATCGGCGCGATGCGACGCCGTCGCCGACGTGGCGAAAGAGGTTCGGCGGCGATCTTCGTGCTCGGCATGTCAATCGTGCTGTTCGTTTGTGCCGGTCTGGTCGTCGATGGCGGTTTGGCGATCAATGCGCGGATGAGCGTGGCAGACGATGCCGAGCAGGCATCCCGGGTGGCAGCGGACTCACTCGATCTGGAGGTTCTGCGTGCCACGGGCGCCGTCGTGATCGACGACGGCTTGGCCCAGCAGCGGGCGAGCCAATATTTGGGCGCCCGCGGCTACGCGCCCGGACAGTTCACCGTCGCTGTGGACGAGGGAACAGTCTCGGTCTCCGTGCGCGACAAATCGAAGACAATGATCCTCGGCCTGGTCGGGATCAACGAATACGATGTTCGTGCAGGCGCGGTTTCCGTACCTCGAACCGGACCAAACTAGGGGAACCCATGGATGATTCCAACTCTTCACCAGTGCGGGCCACCGATCCGGCTCGCTTCGGCCGCATGGTCGAGCCATCGTATGCCAGCCAACGCAGCACCGCCGAGGTCGTTGGTTCGTCGATCGCGCTGCTCGCCCTCGTGGTCGGCCTGCCGGTCGCGCTTTTTGTCCTGTCGGGCCCGCCGCCGATCCCCACCAGCGTGCCGTCGCTTCGCGACCTGGCTCAGCAATTGAGCGTCGAAGACCTGCTCACGGTGCTGGTTGCCGTGGTGTGGCTGACGTGGGCCTATTTCCTCGTATGCGTCGTCGTCGAGGTCATCGCCGCCCGACGCGGCGGTTTGGCGCGGCCGGTGCCCCTTGCCGGTCCGTTGCAGCGCTTGGCCCAGGTGCTGGTCGGCGCCTTGTTGTTGTCGGGTCTGCTGGCTGCACCGGCCCAAGCGAGCATGGTCGCCGAGGCAGCCAACGCTCCGACCGGTCCGGTCGCTTCGGCCGCAGTCACCGGGGGTCCATCGGCCGCGGTGACCTCGTCCGCCGCGGCGCAGTCCACCCAGACCGACACCGCTGATGAATCCGACTCATTGACCGGAAAAAGGGTCTATGACGTCAAGGCACCCAAAGAGGGTTACCACGACAACCTGTGGGACATCGCCGAGCGCCATCTGGGCGATGGACGCCGTTACAAGGAGATCTATGAACTCAACAAAGACCGCGAACAACTCGACGGCCGCCAACTCGATCTGGCCCGACTGATCCAGCCCGGTTGGGGTCTGGTCATGCCCGACGACGCTACCGGCGTTGCTCGCGTAAGCGCTCCCGCGGCTCCCGCGGCCCCCGCGGCCCCTGGCGAGGCGGCACAGTCGGAAGCTTCGGGCGAGGTGGCGCAGTCGGGAGCTCCGGGCGCGGCAACGGTCGGTGCGGCCTCAACGCAGGACGACGCCGCCTGGATGGCCGGTGGTGGATTACTCGCCGCGGGTCTCTTGGGCGCATTGGCCCTCCAGCGCCGACGCGGCATCGGTCGCCGCCCCGACGGTGACGCGCTCGAAGGCGAAGGCGAACTGCGTTTCACGGCGACCACGACACGCTCATCGTGGCTCGACCGTGCACTACGTGATCTGGCGATGGACTGCCGCGGCCAGAGCATGACGCCCCCGCCGGTCTATGCCGTCATCGTCAACGATGACTCCATCGACCTCCTGCTCGCTCCCGCCGTGCTCGATGCGGTCGACGGTTGGAGCGTCGAAGATGACGGCAGGCGTTGGCACCACGGCCGAGACCACGACGAGCCGGCGACGGCCTCGACCGAGGTCGCCCCCTATCCGGCGCTTGCCAGCCTCGGCGTCGATGCTGACGGCCGCGATGTGCTCGTTGATCTCGAAGCAGCCGGCGGCATCGTCTCGATCGCCGGTGACGGGTCGGTGGCAACCGAGGTCGCCGCCGCCATCGCCGTCCAGTGCGCGACGTCACCGTGGGCCGAGGCCGTGCGCGTCAGCGCCAGTGACTTGCCCGCCGGCATCGCTGACATCGGCGACGAACGCATCCGCATAGTCGACGATCTCGACGCCGCTGCCGCGGAGTACGAAGAACAGCTGGACCGTTTGCGCGTCGATGTGCTGACCGGCCGCATGGGACGTCGCGCTTTTGTGCCGACCCATCTGCTCGTATGCGGCAGCGAGCCCGGTAGTGACCTTGCAGCTCGCCTTGGCGGTTTGGTCGGCAACGGCCGCCAAGCGCTGTCGATCGTGGTGGCCGGCGACCACAAGGCGGCGCGTTGGCGTCTGCACGTAGACGAGTTCGGCGTCTTGTCCATCCCGCAGCTCAACCTGACCGTCACCGCCAACCGCATCAGCACCGCCGAGGTCGACGCAGTCGCCGAGCTCTTCGCCGCTTCACGCGAGCCCGAACGCACCGATGCCGGCACCCGAACGCCGATCCCGCAGCCGCGCTACGCGCACGATGACGCAGCATGGACCACAGGAGCCCGACGAGTAGGTGTACTCGGCAAAGTGAGCGTCAGCGGCGTCGGCGACCTGCCTGCCGAGCGCGCCAATCTGACCACTGAACTGATCGTGTTCTTGGCAATGCACCGCGACAGCGTGCATCCCCATGTGCTCGCAGGTGCCCTCTGGCCACGCGGCGTCAGCACTGATGTCCTCGAAGCAGCGGTCGAGCGCGGTCGCGCGTGGCTTGGCTCCGACACCGACGGCAGCCACTTCCTGCTCGAAGACGCCGATGGTCGCTTGTCGTTGTCCGATGCGGTCGTTTGCGATTGGGATTGCGTGCGCACTTTGCTGCTCCAATCGCGCGCCACACAGTCACCTCGCGATGAGATCGACCTGTTGCGCCGGGCGCTCAAGATGATGCGAGCGACACCGTTTGAGGGCGTCCCAGAAAAACGCTACGGATGGGTCGCCCACGATGACGCCATACGCACGATGATCCTCGTCGCCGTCGATGCGGCCCAACGGTTGGCCGAGCTGCTCGGTACGGCCGGTGACCCCGACGGAGCCGGCGAGGCGGCTCAGGCCGGTTTGCGCATGTGTCCCAGTAGCCAGTCGCTGTGGCGCCAACTCATCCGGTCACGTTATGCGTCGGCCGGAGTCGCCGGAGTGCAGCACACGCTCGACCAGATGAGTGGGCAACTCACCGGTGTGGCTCTCGACTCCGAGACCGAAGCGTTGATCGAGGAGTTCCTGCCAGACACGCATTCACCAGCGACAGGCAACGCGGCCGGCTGACAGGTGTTCGAGCTCAACCCCACGCCTGTTCCAGTTCGACCAATGCAGACTCCAGATGGATCAACAGCCGTTGCAGGTGCGGGACGCTCGTACGACAGCCGACGATGCCAAAATCCAGGAACTTGTCGCGGCTCGTCAACGTCACATTGACC
>JBBSRT010000008.1:0-22402 GCA_038242765.1 Propionibacteriales bacterium | reverse complement strand
GCGCGGGCCAAGTCAACGAAAACGTCCCAAATCTCGTGGAAGAGGAGACCTCACGATGATCAACTCGATACTTGTCGCCAACCGCGGTGAGATTGCCCGCCGCGTCTTCTCTACGTGTCGCCACCTCGGCATCGAAACGGTCGCGGTGTTCTCCGAGGCGGACGCCGGCGCGCCCTTTGTACGCGAAGCAGACCGCGCCGTGCACCTGCCTGGCAATGCAGCTGCCGACACCTATTTGCGCGGCGACCTGATCATCGATGCGGCACGCAAGTCAGGTGCCGATGCGATCCATCCGGGTTATGGGTTCCTGTCCGAGAACGCCGACTTTGCCCGCGCGGTCACCGACGCCGGCTTCGTATGGATTGGTCCTCGCGCCGACACGATGGAGGCGATGGGATCCAAGGTCGGCGCCAAGGAGATCATGACCGCGGCGGGGGTGCCGATATTGTCGGTCGATCCGGCCACCGCGACCGCGGCCGACTACCCGCTGTTGGTGAAAGCATCAGCAGGCGGTGGCGGACGCGGTATGCGCGTTGTCGAGCGCGCCGAAGACCTCTCCGCGCAAATCAGTGAGGCCGAGGCAGAAGCGGCCTCCGCATTTGGTGACGGCACCGTCTTTGTCGAGCCCTACCTGCCGACGGCGCGCCACATCGAGGTGCAGGTGATGGCTGATGAGTCGGGCAACTGTTGGATCGTGGGTGACCGCGACTGCTCCATCCAGCGCCGACACCAAAAGGTCGTCGAAGAGGCACCGGCACCGCGTGTCGCCGACGGTGTCCGCAAGGTTTTGCACGAGGCGTCGCGTGCAGCCGTCGCGGCGGTCGATTATGTCGGTGCCGGCACCGTGGAGTTCCTCGTCGTCGACGCTCACCTTGAAACCGGTCGTGCGTATTTCCTCGAAATGAATACGCGACTTCAGGTTGAGCACCCGGTCAGCGAATGTGTGACCGGACTGGACCTTGTGGCGCTCCAGATCGCGGTAGCCGAAGGCCGAAGTCTCGCCGGTGACGTACCGCCATCGACCGGCCATGCCGTCGAGGTGCGGTTGTATGCCGAGGACCCCGCCAACGACTGGGCGCCGCAGACCGGCACGATCGGTTCTTTCGCGTTCCCCGGTGCGGTGGCCGCATTCGCGAACCCTTCGGGTAGCGGTTTGCGGGTTGATTCAGCGATCGAGGCGGGTTCGCAGATCGGCATTCATTATGACGCGATGATCGCAAAGGTCATCGCCTGTGGCCCTGACCGGCAAAGTGCGTTGCGTGTCTTGGCCGGCGGCCTGCGCGGCGCACGCATCCACGGCATCAAGACCAACATTGACCTGCTGTTGGCGATCATCACCGACGATGCGTTTGCCGCCGCCGACCTTCATACCGCATTGCTTGGAGAACGCCTCCAAACCTGGACAGCCCCACGCGTCGACGAGGACACATTGCACGCCTACGCGGCCGCCGCGGCACTGGCCGACGCGAAGACGGCAACGGCCACAGCCCGGGTACTTGATCGCATCCCGACAGCCTTTCGCAATGTGCCCTCGCAACCGCAAGTGCGCAGTTATCGACATGGTGACCGCGAGATCACCGTCCGCTATGCCGACAGTCGCGGCCAGTTGACGCTTACCGACGGGGACGGCCCCAAGGTGCTCAGCGCGGCGGGTGATCGGGTGCAGCTTGCGCGCGGCGGCGTCGTCGAGACGTATGACGTGACGATCGTCGAAAACCGCGTCGATGTAGACGGGCCATACGGGAGCATCTCGCTGACTCCGATGCCGCGCTTTGTCGACCCTGCAGATCAAATCACCGAGGGTTCGCTGTTGGCGCCGATGCCGGCTTCGGTCACCGCGGTCAACGTCCAGCAGGGTCAACGGGTTGCCAAGGGCGACACCGTCGTCGTGCTGGAGGCCATGAAAATGCAGCACACCATTAGCGCGCCGGTAGATGGAGTCGTCGACGAACTCGCCGCCACCGTCGGAGCACAGGTTGAATCAGGCGCAGTCCTTGCAGTCATAGAACCGCACGCGCTAACAGCCGCGACCGAAGGAGAAACCCGATGACCGGACCATTTAGCGAAACCCAAGAGCGCCAGGCGCTGCGCAAGGCCGTTGCCGACCTCGGCAAGAAATACGGCTATGACTATTTCGAGAAGGCCGCCAAGGAGGGCCGCAAGACTACGGAGCTATGGCAAGAGGCCGGCAAGCTGGGCTATCTGGGAGTAGCCGTGCCCGAAGAGTTCGGCGGCGGGGGCGGTGACATCGGTGACCTTGCTGCGGTGTGCGAAGAGCTGGCCGCCGCCGGAAGTCCGCTGCTGCTTATGGTCGTTTCACCGGCCATCGTGGGCACGATCATCGCCCAATACGGCACAACCGAACAAAAGCAGCGCTGGCTTCCCGGTCTCGCCGACGGCACGTCGACCTTTGCCTTCTCCATCACCGAACCCGATGCGGGTTCCAACTCGCACAAGATCATCACGACGGCCTACCGCGATGGTGACGCGTGGCGGCTCAAAGGGACGAAAACCTACATCTCAGGCGTCGACGAAGCCACCCATGTGCTGGTGGTGGCACGCACCGAAGACGCACGCACCGGCAATCTCAAACCGGCGCTGTTCCTCGTGCCGACCGACTCCCAAGGGTTCACCTACCAGCAGATTGAGATGGGCATCGTGTCGCCGGAAAAACAGTTCACGCTGTTCTTCGACGACGTACGCGTCGCCGCCGACAACCTGGTCGGCAGCGAGGATGCCGGCATCGAGCAACTTTTCGCGGGGCTCAACCCCGAACGCATCATGGGAGCATCGTTTGCGACCGGCACCGCCCGGCTCGCGCTTGCGAAAGCATGCGCATACGCAAAAGAGCGTCAGGTGTGGGACACGCCGATCGGCGCCCACCAGGCCATCGCTCATCCGCTTGCGCAAAGTTATATCGAGATCGAAATGGCCCGGCTAATGACGCAAAAGGCGGCCGCTGAATATGTTGCGGGCAACTTCATGGCTGCCGGTGAGGCGGCGAACATGGCAAAATATGCCGCGGGCGAGGCAGTGTGCAACGCGGTCGACCGCGCCATTCAAACCCATGGCGGCAACGGATTAGCAGACGAATACGGGCTGGTGCAGATGTTGGCAGGTTCAAGGTTGTCGCGCATCGCGCCGGTCAGCCGCGAGATGGTGCTCAACTTCATCGCCCAGTTTTCGCTAGGCCTCCCCAAGTCCTACTAACTCTTGGCTTCTTGAAAGGATTTTGTATGAATGACAAGCCCACCGAACTCGTCCACCTCGAAATCACTGACCAGGTTGCGATGATCACCCTCGACAGCGATCACAATCGCAACGCGTTGAGCCGTCAACTCGTCACCGAGTTGGTGCAGCACCTCGGGGCCGCCGAGGCCGATGACGATGTACGGGCGATCCTCATCACCGCGGCAGGCAGCGTGTTTTGCTCCGGCGCCGACCTGGCCGAAGCGGCCGGCGGCGGCATGGAAGAGGGTGCGCGCACCCTCGTTGCGCTCCAGCGCCAGATCGCCGCGTCGCCAAAACCCGTCGTGGTCAAACTCGCCGGACCCGTGCGCGCCGGCGGCCTGGGCATTGTCGGCGCCGCCGATATCGTCGTGGCCGCCGAATCAGTCTCCTTCGCACTGACCGAGGTGCGTCTGGGTTTGGCACCGGCGGCGATCTCATTGTCGCTGTTGCCACGCCTCAACGCGCGGCCCGCGGCGGACACCTTCCTGACCGGCCGCAGTTTCAACGCTGTCGAGGCCGCCGGCATGGGGCTAATCACCCGAGCCGTCCCCGCAGACAGCCTCGACGCGGTAATCGATGACGTCTTGATCGACCTGTGCAACGGCTACCCGCAAGGTTTGCGCGAGACTAAACGGATCCTCAATCATGACTTGATCGAAAGCCTTGACGCATCGGGCGATGCGGTGGCCGCTAAATCGGCCGAGCTTTTCGGCTCCGATGAGGCACGCGAAGCAATGATGGCGTTCCTTAACCCGAAGAAATAGCAGCCGTCACGGCGTGTTGAAGAAGTTAATTAGCCATTCTCATGTTACAGAAGTGATTCCCCGCTAGAGTGCCACGGTGCACCGTTTCGGGGTTTGGTTGACCACGTGTTTTGCCGCGATGGCACTATTGGCGACCGGTTTGGCGGCCTCGCCGGCAAGCGCCGAGTCTGTGCTCTGTATGGGTGTCAGCAAGGCCGCGGTGCAAAAATGTGACCCCGCCTCCGGATATGCGGCAAACATGTCGAAGTCGTATTGGAGCATGTACGGCGGCCACAATTGCACGAACTACGCCGCATATCGATTGACCAAAAACGGCGTCGCGCGCCCGTCCTACAACCTTGGCGGCGCCAAAACCTGGGCAGAGCGAGCCAAAGCGCACGGTGTGCCGGTCACCAAGACCCCCGCCCGCGGATCGATTGGCGTGTGGGACGGTAAAAACCATCTGGTCTATGTCGAAGAGGTTGGTAACGGTTATCTGATCACTAAGGAAGACAACTACCCCGGTTATTGGAGCAAGGGGATGTTCCGGACGCTGAAGGTTTATCCCGGCGACCGCAACTACCCGCAGCGATTCATTCATTTCGAAGACCTCCTGAGTGGCGCGGTGCCGACCGTCAGCGGATCACCACAGGTCGGCCAGAGCCTTCGCGCTAAAGCCGGCGTCTGGTCACCCGGTGGAGTTGGGCTGAGCTATCAATGGCTTCGCAATGGCGCGAAAATAGCCGGTGCCACGAGCAGTGCGTATGTCGCAAGCGCAGCCGATCTCAACCGGTCGCTCTCGGTGAAAACAACGGGCCGGAAGAAGGGCTACAACTCGCTCACAAAGACGTCGGCCAAGACGGTTCCGGTGGCCGCGGGCACCTTGTCGGTCCCCGCAGCGCCGACCATCGCCGGCGAGCCGGTCGTTGGCGCCAAGCTGAGCGCGCAGCCAGGCTCGTGGGCTCCGCAAGCCGAAGCCTTCACCTTCCAATGGCTGGCCGATGGTAAAACGGTGAACACCGCAACAGGACCGACATACGTGCCGACAAAAGAGTTGGCCAAAAAATCGATGTCGGTGCGGGTCACCGGCAAGCGGAACGGCTATCGCAGCCGCACGGCAACCTCGGCTCGATCAACTCCATTGGCTCCGCCGTGGATCCTCAACCGCGAGCGCCCTCGGGTTTCGGGGACGCCGCTGGTGGGTTCGAAACTGAAGGTGACGGCGGGCTCATGGTCACCCAAACCCGCGATCTATGCCTATCAATGGATGCGTAATGGCAAGAAGATCAGCGGCGCCAACGGTTCATCATATGTCCTGACAACCGCCGATCGCGGAGCTGTCATGAGTGCGCGGGTGTATGTCAAGAAGTCCGGGTACACCACCAGATACAGGACCTCAACGAAGCCGCCGGTCATCAAGACGCCGGCAAAGGTGGCGGTGTCGGCGAAGGCGGGTAATGGCTCGGCCGCGTTGACGATCAAGGTTTCGGCACCAGGAATCAAACCGCTGTCCGGTTATGTGACTGTCACCGAGGGCACGAAGACGCTGAAGAAGGTCAAGGTCACCGGTGGTGCCGCGGCCGTGAAGTTCACGAAACAGAAGCTCGGCGTCCACACCTATGTGGTGACCTATCGGGGCACGTCGACGATCGCGCCACATACATACAAGAAGAAGGTACGCGTCGAGTAGCTGAGGCGGTCGAAGCTGTGAGCGAAGATCGGTCCATGCCAAACTTGACGGCAAGGAGTCAACCATGAGCGACAACAACAGCAACGTCCGCGGAAAGACAGCCGATATCCGGTCCAGGATCGCTCACCTCATCGCGACAGTAGCCACGGTCGGAGCAGCCTTTCTCGTGCTCGGCGCGCTTCTTGTCGCCTTGAAGGCGAACCCGGACAACAGTATCCGCGAATTCGTCGTCGGGGTGGCAGACCGGATCGACGGACCGTTCAGCCGTGAAAATGGACTCTTCACATTTGACGGCGACAATGCTGTTGTCAAGAATGTGCTGGTCAATTGGGGCATCGCGGCCGGTGTTTACTTCGCAATCGGCAAGTTGTTGCAGCGAATTATCGGGCCGTGACGGCACTTAACGTGCGCCGTATGGTGCGGTGCTGCGAGCAGAACTGCGCTAACGGCATAGACTTGTGCGTTCCCATTCCTAAGGAGTTCGGTGTCAGACGTCACTGCCCAGCAGCCCGATCACGGCGAGCCGCAGCAAAGCAAGATCGCGCTAAACGAGATCGCTGCCGAGCAGCACTATGTCGATGGTGTGTATGTGCGGCTCGAAGAGTCGACCGACGTTGCGCGCTCCCTGGTGAAGGAGGGCTATGCGCGCGGACACATCGGCCACGAGGGTGGTCTGGTCGAACGAGACGCGATGGTTTTCCAAGCCTCCAAACGTATTGCCGCGCTCAACGCCGCCCATGATGGTCTGGTCTTCGGTCGCCTCAACCTCGTCGACGGCGAGTCGCGCTACATCGGTCGTATCGGCGTCCGTGACCAGAACCGTGACATCGTCCTCGTTGATTGGCGTGCCCCGGCGGCGGCGGTCTTTTATCAGGCAACCGCCCAAGACCCTAGGGGAGTGATCAGGCGGCGTGTGCTGCGCTGCTCAGGAGCCAAGGTCATTAGCGTCGAAGATGACCTGCTTGATGCTGATCGCGCTCCAGCTGATCTCGTCATCATCGGTGAGGGCGCGTTGCTGGCAAGCCTGAGTCGGGCGCGTGACAACACGATGCATTCGGTGGTGGCCACCATCCAAAAAGAGCAGGACGAGGCGATCCGCGCACCACGGCGCGGAGCGACCACGATCGGCGGCGGCCCCGGCACCGGCAAGACCGTTGTGGCGCTGCACCGTGCCGCAGATTTGCTCTATACCGATCGGCGACGTTTTGAATCCGGCGGCGTTCTTGTTGTGGGGCCGTCGGGTGTCTTCATGAACTACATCGAGCGCGTCCTGCCGAGCCTGGGCGAAACCAGCGTCACCTTGCGGTCGCTGGGCGAGGTTGTCGATGGCATCAAGGTCGGGCGCCATGATGAGCCGGTCGCCGCGGCCGCCAAAGGATCATCGCGTATGACGGCGGTGCTGCGCCGGGCCGTATCGGCAGCCCAACCCGGTGAAGCCGACGGTTTTCGCTATTTTTACAAGGATGACGTGCTTCGCCTCGATCTACGCCAACTCGGTGCCATCCGCCGCAACCTGATGGGCAGCGGTCTGCAACGCAACCGCGCCTACGCCAAGGCGCCGAGCCACCTCATCGACGCTTTGTGGCGCCAGGTCAGTGGCGAGCGTGCACTTGAAAAGGAGAAGTCCGGTTTTGTCGATGAGATCGCCAGCGACGACAAGTTTGTCGACTTCGTCGAAGCATGGTGGCCGCCATTGAGTGCGGTCGAGGTGTGGCGTTCACTGCCGAGTCGTATCGCCCAATATGCCGAAGGTGCCTACAACCAACGCGAACTCGACGCCATGCGGACCTCATGGCGGGAGCACCGCGACCCGTCGGTCGAGGACGTGCCGATCCTCGATGAGTTGCGCTACGCGTTGGGCGAAGTGCTCTCGGTCGACGAAGATCCAGCTGACGTGCCGAAGAATCTGATGAGTTTTGAACGCCGCGAGCGCGAAGATCGCGACGACAACCTGTCGGTCACTCAAAGTATCGAGGACGACGGATTCGCACACGTGCTGGTCGATGAAGCCCAAGACCTGTCGCCGATGCAATGGCTAATGCTCGGTCGGCGGGGCCGCTATGCGAGTTGGACCATTGTTGGTGACGAGGCGCAATCGTCGTGGCCACACCCCACAGAGTCGGCAGCTGCCCGGGCGAAGGCGTTGGACGGCAAACCCGAACATGCATTTCGATTGTCGACCAATTATCGCAACTCGGCCGAAATCTACGACTTCGCCGCCCCCGTGGCACGCATCGCTGTCCCCAATCCGGACCTGCCAGATGCCGTCCGACGCACCGGCGAGGAGCCGCGCAACGACCTGGTCGATGCCTCGGAGGCGCTGCCGGCCTTGCGCCGCGCCATTGACGCCATGGGTCGACGCGTCGCGGGCACCATAGCCATCGTCGTGCCGACCGCACAACGTGAGCCGATGCGCGCCGAGCTTGCGTCGGTGATGGAGCCTGATCGCTTCAGCGTGCTTGACGGTCTCGACACCAAGGGTCTTGAATTCGATGGCGTTATCGTTTTTGAACCCGATGCGATCATTGATGAGTCCGAATCGGGTTGGCGCACCCTCTATGTGGTGTTGACGCGCGCCACCCAACTTCTTCATACGGTCGGAAGCACCGACCGCTGGTTGCGGCGGATCATGTGACGGCCCGCCAAACGACAGTGCGGTTCGCCAAGTGGGTGGTGCTGTTCATGATGGCCGCGTCGGCCGGACTCGCCTCGGCCTACGTGACCTTTGACCACTCGGCACGAACGGTGGTCATCGGCGCCCATACGACGTCGGTGACACCGACTTTTGACAACCACGCGACGGTCGACTTTGGTCCGGTATTGCCTCGCATGCGGGTCCCGATCGATAAACCGTTGGGCATCGGGGTCAACATTGACGTCGGCGACAGCGAGGTCAGTTCGATCGAACAACTCATCGCTCAGGACGCGGTGATCGCTTCGCAACCCGAAGGCGAAATAGCCAAAGTCGGTATGACGGTCAGTGACATGGCCCGCGATGCCGTGCTGAGGGGCGTCGGTGTCAGTACGCTGGTGGCGTTGTTCTTGGTGTTGGCGTGGCGGGCGGTGGGTGTTGAGCGCCGCCAGGGGTTGTTGCGACGCTGGCCGCGTCGTGGCGATCTGGTCATCGGCGGCGCCGCGGTCGCGGTGACCATCCTCGCTTCTGCCCTCATTGCGGTGCCCGAGCGGCCCGGCGAGGCAGCTCCGTCGGTGGAATGGGTTCCGTTGCGAAGTATTTTTGTCGGTGTGTCGTCCGACCCGGTGCTCGACCGAGCTGAAATCGCCCAGGGTGGGGCCAGCAAGACCGGCAACGCGATCGTGGAGAGTGCTGTCGAGACCTATCAGACGTCGGTGCGGTTTTACGGCAAAATGCAACAGCGCGCCACCTCGGTGGACGTACGCCCAGCCGAAGAGGGGCAAAAGACAGCAATTGTCGTCAGTGACCGGCACGACAACATTGGGATGGATCCGGTCGTCCGCGAAATCGCGCGCGCGGCGAAGGCGCGCATACTGCTTGACTTGGGCGATGACACCTCAACGGGTGGGATGTGGGAGGAGTTCAGCATCAACTCGCTGGCTCGCACGTTCAAGGGATTTGACATCGTCTCGATTGCCGGCAACCACGACACCGGCACTCACGTCACCACGATGATGGACGATGCCGGGTTCACGGTGCTGGAGGGTAAGAAGGTCGATGTTGACGGCATCTCCCTGCTGGGCGAAAGTGATCCGCGAAGTTCTGGTCTCACCGCCGGCTACAGCGGAAACGAGTCCGATTCGATTGCGGCCGTCGCGCTTCAAGATGAACGAATGACCAAAGCGGCCTGCGCCGACGGCGATGTCAGCACGCTGATGATGCACAGCCCCGCCTCGGCGGCCAAGGCGTCGGCGTCCGGCTGTGTCGACCTGGTTTTAACCGGTCATCTGCATCGGCAGGTCGGCCCCGATGCCCTGTTGTCGACCGACGGGCGACGGACGGTGACTTTCGGTAATGCAAGCACCGGCGGCGCCGTCTACGCGTTTGCCCTCGGCAGTAAGCTGCGACGCCAAGCGCAGGCGACGATAGTGACCTATGAGGACGGTAAACCGGTCGGCCTGCAGCCGGTCAATTTTGAACCCAGTGGCGCCATTGATGTGCAGGACTACACCGAGCTGGCGACCCTTGAGGCCGATCCGGTGCCCGTCAACTGACACCGCAACAGCGGCGCACGGTCGACGGCGCGATTAGGCGCGGCAGCGACGCAGGATCATAAGCGCGTAGGCTCGGGCGCATTCGAGGATTGCGTGGGGATCGACGCATTCGCCGGCGGAGTGGGCATCGCGAATGTTGCCCGGACCGTATTGCAACGTCGGTATCGCGGCGCCCGCGTACAGTCGGAGGTCCGAACCGTATGGCGCACCGACCGCAGGCGCCGGCGGCGAGCCAGCATCGACGATGGCCGCTTGGGTTTCGGCCAAGAATGGGTGGTCGGAGTCGAGCCGGCCGGGCGCGAAACGGCCGCCGGGCCAGGAGAGCGCGGGCCGGTGGTCGGCAAGCCACGGGTCGGTGGCTGCCACCGTGTCGACTGTTGCCTCGAATGCCGCGGCCGCATCCGCCAATGACTCGCCGGGCATCACGCCGTACCGGCCTTCGGCGATGCACAGGTCGGGCACCGACCTCGCCCAGTCGCCGGCGCGCAGCGTGCCGACCGATAGCGGCCATGGCAGCGTGTAGTTTTCAAAAAATGCCGCTTTGCCGCGGTTGCGTTCGGCCTCGAGTAGGCGCAAAGCGGCATGGATGAGCTCGAACTTTTCGATAGCGCTGGTGCCTGACGCGCGAGTCGAACCGTGAGTCGACTGGCCCGGCACCGCAATGCGGAACGTAAGCGACCCGGCATTGGCCGCTACGATCTGCCGGTCGGTGGGCTCGGCGATGATGCAGGCCTGGCCGGTATGCCCGCGTCGAAGCGTCGCGAAACTGCCGAGGCCGCCATCCTCTTCGCCGATGACGGTATGAATGGCGAACGGCCGTGCCAACGTGATGCCGGCATCATGGATTGCCTGCGCGGCGGCAAAGAATGCCGCAACGCCGCCTTTCATGTCGCACGCGCCGCGGCCCGCCCAGGTGCCGCCGACGTCGCGCAGTACATAGGGGTTGCGATCGGGCCACTGTTCGAGGTCTCCCGGCGGCACCACATCAACGTGTCCATTGAGGATGAGCGCCGGTGTTCCTTCGCCCGTGCTCGAGGCAACACAACCCCATACCTCGGTGCGCGCAACCTCCATGCCGGGAAAGTCGTCTGCGGCGGCGAGCGAGCGCACGTCGTCGGACCAGTGGTCAACTCGCAGCCCAGCCTGGTCGAGACGCTTGGCACACCAATCTTGGACGTCGAGTTCGGCGTCGCTTCCGCCGACGCTGGGGAACGCCACCAGGTCGGCCAGGTCGCGACGGAGCGCCGATATCTCGATGCGTGAGAGCACGCTGTTTTCGATGTCAGTGATGCGCCCACACGGGGCCGGTGGTCGCGCCATGAGTCGATGGTAACCCCGATAGGATCATGGCTCCATGAGTGAACTCGACGACATCATCGCGGCCCATCCGACCTATGCTCTGGTGCGCCTGCGCGACAGCGATGAGGTGATCGTGATCGCCGGCGCGCGCACCGATCTCGATCAGATCGGCGACCTTCGGCTCCGCTCTGGCGTACCCGATGACGGCCCCACGTGGGATCACCTCCTGTTGGTGCCGTATGCGCAGGTGACGGAGCGCGGATTTGAAGCGCACGATGACCAAACGCCACTATCGGCGATCGCCATTGACGCCGAATTGCGGATGCCGCTGGGGCGTGCCCTGGAGGTGCTACCTGATGTGCCGCTGAATTTCGTCGACCGCGGCGGTTTCGAAGTCTCCGACGACGACTACGCAACTCTGGTCGACCAGATCATTGCTCACGAGATCGGCGAGGGTGAGGCCGCCAACGTGGTTATCGCGCGCCACTACCGCGCCAAGGTCGACGACTGGGACCGCGACCATGCGCTGACGGTCTTTCGCCGGCTGCTGACCCGGGAACGCGGTGCGCATTGGACGTTTTGCATCTTCACTGGCGATCGGTTCCTCATTGGCGCCAGCCCCGAGCGGCATGTGAGTTTTGAAGCCGGTCAGGTACGGATGAATCCGATCAGCGGCACGTTCAGGCTGGGCGGCCTGGAAACAGCCGCGGCCCGCAAACGTGAACTCCTGTCGTTCTTGTCGGATGAAAAAGAGATCTATGAACTGTTTATGGTGGTCGACGAAGAACTCAAGATGATGTGCGACATCTGCAACGAGGGCGGCCTCATCCTGGGTCCCTTTCTCAAACCGATGACGCACCTGATTCATACCGAATATTTGTTGGCCGGTCGCACCAACAAGGATGTACGCCAGGTGTTACGCGACTCAATGTTTGCCGCGACAGTCACCGGCAGTCCCGTCGAAAACGCCTGCCGGCTGATCAAGAAGTATGAACCCGATGGACGCGGCTATTATGCCGCTGTTGCCGCCCTGGTCGGCCGCGACGCCCAGGGATCCCCGGTCGCCGATGCGCCCATACTGATCCGCACCGCCGACATCGATCCGCTCGGCAATGTGAAGGTGACCGCCGGTGCCACATTGGTGCGCGACTCCAATGCGGCTCATGAAACCAAAGAGACCTGGGCCAAAGCCGGCGGGATACTGAGCGCATTCGGCCTGGTGGAGCAGCCGCCCACCCCTGTCGAGGGTTTTGATGCTGTGGCCCGCGAGGACGAGGTGCTGATTGCGTTGGGGCTGCGCAATCAGCGGCTGAGCCAGTTTTGGTTGAGCGACCAGTCCGAGTCAGCGCCACAAACTGTTCTGGCCGGCAAACGCGTGGCAATCCTCGATGCCGAGGACGACTTCGTCAACATGCTGGCGCACATCTTCGAGGTCTTCGGTATGGACGTTGATGTTGTTCGCCATGGTGACTACGCACCGGGTGTTTTCGTCGGCTACGACCTGGTGATCGTCGGACCGGGACCCGGAGACCCGCGCGATGCCAATGATCCCAAGATCGCCATCGTCGGCGCCGTCGTCGATGAGTTGCTTGCCGCGCGGCAGCCTTTCCTCGCGGTCTGCCTCGGCCACCAGGTGCTTTCGGGACGGCTCGGACTCGAGTTAGGTTACAAGGACATCGTTTTCCAGGGCACCCAGAGCCGCCTGTCGATCGGAGGACGCGAAGAGGTTGTCGGCTTCTACAACACTTTCGTGGCGCGGGTGCCCGCGAGCGGTGTGCCCGCGGGGGTCAGTGTCGAGTCGGATGCGGCGACCGGAGACATCCATACGATCTGCGGACCGCACTACCGGGGTGTGCAATTCCATGCCGAGTCGATCTTGACCCAAAACGGTTTCGCTATCCTGCGCGACCTTGCCTCCGAACTCCTGCGCTGAACCGGCGCCAACTCCTCGCGGAGCAACTACTGGCTGAGCTCGCCGCCATCGGAGTCAAGAGTGACGTTCACGGTCTTCTTCTGGTCACCGCGTTGCACGGTCAACTTGACCGTTTCGCCCGGCGAGTAGCCGCGGATCCCGGCTACCAATGCGTCGGCGCTGCCAATCGGACGCCCGTTGAGACCGGTGATGAGGTCACCCTTCTTGAGGCCCGCCTTGTCGCCGGCGCTGCCGCTGGTCACAGCCTTGACCTCGGCGCCGGTCGACGTGATGCCATCGGCGGTGACGGCGCTGCCGACGGTGATGCCGATACGCGAGTGTGCAACCTTCTCACCCTTGACCAAGGACTTCGCGACCGTTTTTGCGAGGTCGACCGGAATGGCGAAACCAAGACCGATCGAACCCGACTGGCCCGAGGCGTTTTGAGTGCCGCGGATCGCCGAGTTGATGCCGACGACCTCACCATTGAGATCCACGAGCGGGCCGCCGGAGTTGCCCGGGTTGATGGCCGCATCGGTCTGAATCGCCGGGAACACGGTGTTCTGTCCGCCTTTGGTGCCATCGGATGACGAAACAGGGCGGTTGAGGGCGCTGACGATGCCGCTGGTGACAGTGCTTTCGAGGCCGAACGGGGAACCGATCGCGACGACTTCCTGACCTACCTTGAGGTCAGCCGAACTGCCCAAGGTGGCTGGGGTGAGACCGGTCTTGTCCGCCTTGATGACAGCCAGGTCGGTCAGCGGGTCGCGGCCCAAAATTTTGGCAGGTTCGATCGAACTGTCATCGAAGGAGACGGTGATCGTGCCACCGTTGGCGGCGGCTTCAACAACGTGGTTGTTGGTTAAAATCTGGCCGTTGTCACTGATGATGATGCCGGTGCCGCTGCCCTTCTCGCCGCCACCTTTGACGTTGATCTGCACCACCGATGGCAGCACGCTTTGCGCGACCTTCTCGATCGCTCCGGCGGGGGTGCTGTCCTTCGCCGATGTGTTGTCCAGTGAGCTGATCGTGCCACCGTTGCCGTTGTCGACAAGTGCGTCGTAGCCTGCCGCGCCGCCAATGCCACCGATCAGACCGAGCAGCAAGATCGCGATGGCTGCGCCGAATCTACCGCGGCCCTTCTTCTTTTGTCTGGGCGACGTTTCGGTATGTTCGTCACGATTTTCGGCGCCGTATGGGAGTTGTTGGGTCGACTCGTTGTCATGCTGATAGTTCGACTGCTGGGCCGATGCGTTGCCTGCCGTCGCACCCGCGCCACCCGCGCCGCCGGCCGCGGTCGCACCCGTTGCGGTGTCGCCAGCTTTGCTTTGGCCAGTCGGTTGGTAGCGGTGCGTGATCTGCTCGGTCGGCGCGTCATCGGCATGCTCGGTCGGCGCGCTGGATTCGGGTTCGGGTCGCTCGTCGGGCGCTTCGTTTCGTGGTGTGGGCGTCGACTCGTTGTCGGAGGCCGACGTTGGTCGAACGTACGGCTTGTCGGCAAAGGGGTCGTTAGGCTCGGCCGGTCCGCCGGAAGTCGAATCGCTCATAGGCATATATTGTCACCCATCGCTGAAAGTCGCCTGAGAGTGGCGTAGGAGCGTTCTAAGAAGAACCGCCGCGGCGATCATCACGCCGATGGCAGGCGCATCGTCATCATGGTGCCGCCGGCCGGTGCGCGTCGGGCTTCGATGGATCCACCGTGGCGATCGGCGGCGCGCCGTGCGATCGACAGTCCGAGCCCCGATCCGGGAAGGGTTCGCGCCGCGCTCGAACGGTAGAAGCGGTCAAAAACATGCGGCAGGTCCTCTTCGGCGATCCCCGGGCCGTCGTCGGTGACGGTGAGTTCGCCGCCATTCAACCTGACCCGCACCGTGGCGGCCGGCGGACTCCATTTCGCTGCGTTGTCGAGCAGGTTGGTGATCGCGCGCTCAAGCAGTTGCGATTCGCCGACGACCATCCATGACGACGTGTCGACGTCGAACTCGATGTCGGGTGCGCGGCGGCGTACGCGATCAACCGCATGCCTGACGACGTCGGCGAGGTCGACCGGCTCGGGGCTGCGTATGAGCGGCTCGTCGCGGGCGAGTTCCACCAGGTCGCCCACCAGGTTGGTGAGCTCTTCAAGCTGCGCGCGTACGTCGTTCATGATCTCGACTCGCGCCGCCGGCGCCAACTGGCGGTCCGAAGGTTTGCTGGCTTGTGACATAAGTTCGATGTTGGTGCGCAAACTGGTCAACGGCGTGCGCAGTTCGTGTCCGGCGTCGGCGACCAGTTGACGCTGACGGCTGTGTGATGCATCGAGCGCGATGAGCATCGAGTTGAATGACGTCGTCAGGCGGGCCAATTCGTCATGACCAGTCACAGCGATCGGGTCGAGCTCCTGTGTACGGGCGACGCGTTCGGTGGCCTCGGTAAGCCTGCGAACCGGACGCAATCCGTTGGTGGCCACGACCCATCCGGCGAAACCGGCGAGGGCGACGCCGGCGACGCTGGAGAGCAGCAGGATCAGCTTCAAGCGTTCGAGCGCATGGTCCGATGACTCCATCGATTGGGCCAGCACCAAAGCTGTGCCCTGGCCAGCCTGAACGGCCACGATTCGATAGGGCACGCCGTCGATATCGGCGGTGCGAAACGATTCGTTGCGGTCTCCGATCGAGACCTGGAGCTCGTCGCGGCGAATGTAGGGGGCGATGTTGCCCGAACCCTGCTGGGAGAACAGGGTGCCGCCTTTGACCACCGCAATTTTGACGTCGCTCAACGCGAACGCGGTTTGCGGCACACCGTCGAGCGACAATTGGGTGACCCCGGCGTTGACAGCAGCATTGGCGCGCCGGAGCATCGAGTTGTCGAGGGACGTTTCAAACTCGGCGCGGACCGTGAAGAACACGGCTGCGCTGACGAAAGCAAGGGTCATGCCGACCGCCGCGGTTGTCAATAGCGCAACGCGCAGGGCCAAGGAAAACCGTGCGGTGATCGGTGCGATGAGTTCGTGTAGACGGTCGATCACGGTGGCGTCTCGCGGAGGACATACCCGACCCCGCGTACGGTGTGCAACAGCCGGGTTTCGTCGTCGGCTTCGAGTTTACGTCGGACATAACCAACGTAGACCTCGAGCGAATTCGCGGTCGTCGGGAAGTCGAAACCCCATACCTCTTCCAGGATGAACGACCTCTCCAGGACCCGCTTGGGACGGCGCATGAAGAGTTCGAGCAGGGCGAACTCGGTGCGGGTGAGGGACAGTTTGCGTTCGCTGCGCCACACCTCCCGGGTGGCCACATTGAGTGACAGGTCCGCGAAATTCAGCGGCGGCTCTTCGGCTTGCTGACCCGAGAGCGGGGTGGCCCGGCGCAACAGGGCACGCAACCGTGCGAGCAGCTCATCGAGCGCAAAGGGCTTGGACAGGTAGTCGTCGGCGCCGGCATCGAGCCCGTCGACGCGGTCGTTGATGGCATCACGTGCGGTGAGGACGAGGATGGGCACATCGTTGCCGCCGTTGCGCAACGCGCGGGTGGTTTCGAGTCCGTCCAGCCTAGGCATCATGACGTCCATCACGATGGCATCGGGTTCGATCATCGGCACCCGCACCAATGCGTCGGCCCCATCAGAAGCCACTTCGACGTCATAACCATTGAACTCAAGGGAGCGGCGCAAAGAGTCGCGCACGGCCCGATCATCATCGACTACCAGGATCCGCATGACACCAGTGTGCCGGGTGAGCCTTAATCTTTGCTGAACCTTGTCTCCGTCGAGTGGCGCAGTTTTGTGCGCGAGTGGCGCAGATTCGGGCTGTTTTCGGCCGAAAAACCCCGAATTTGCGCCACTCGACGGACCGGCGCACAGCTGGATCCGGGTGGGTTCGATTCGATTCCAGTGTTCAGTCACGCTCGGCGGTGCCGTCAAGCACCGACTGCGCCGCAGTTGCTGCGCGCGGTCCATAACTGCCGCCAAACAGCACCGCGTGAACGAGCAGCGGATGGAGCTGGTGCAAGGCCACCCGCGCTTGCCAACCATCGGCGAGTGGGGCGGTTTCGTCATAGGCTTCGATGACGCGCTGAAGGTGCGGCATGCCAAAAAGCGACAACATCGCGAGATCGGTTTCGCGATGGCCGCCGTGCGCCGCCGGATCGATGAGGTGGGCATTTTCGTCGGCGCCCCATACAACGTTGCCTGACCACAGGTCGCCGTGCACCCGCGACGGCTCCTCGTCGGGTCCGGCGAAATCGTGGATCCGCCGCATGAGTTGCTCGATGATGGACGCTTCGCCGGCAGTGAGGTTGCCGCGCGAAGTCGCCGCCTGCACATAGGGCATCACCCGCCGTGAGGCGTAAAATTCAGGCCAGTTATCAACGGCCCTATTCGGCAGGGGCGCCAACCCGATGAACCCGTCGATCGGTGCGCCGAACTGGTCGGCGCCGGCCAAGTGAGTGGCTGCCAAGTCACGGCCAAAACGCTCGGCGATCTCGTTGGACGGTCTGCCAGGCTCGATCCAGTCGAGGATCAGGCATACTGCACTGACACCCCACACGGCGGGCACGCGGGCGCCGTTCGCCGCACGCAGCCAACCCAGTCCTTCGGATTCGCGGAGGAAAAATCCGGTTGGCGGCTGCGGGCGCGTCTTGATCACCGCGTTGCGCCCGTCGGTGAGCCGAAGACGCGTCGTGGTGCAGATGTCGCCGCCGGCGATGGGTGTGGTGGATACGACACCGACATCGAGGAGTTCTTCGGCGCGTGAAGCGACGCCAGCCATCCGTGCCATACCTCAGACCGTACCGTCTTGCCCCGAACTGGCGCCCGTCGACTGGGTGATCAATCGGTATGCTGGCACAGCAGCGAAGGCAGCGCGTCGATGAGCCCGTCGACGGTGCGCTCGACCATCTCCAACACGTGCGCGAACCCGTCGGTACCGCCATACCAGGGATCGGGGACCTCGATATCTGCGTCGGTGGACTGCGGGTCGAATTCGCGGAACATGTGCAACTTGTCCAACGCGTCGACGCTCGGGCTGAGGTCGGCCATGTTGGTGTAGTTGCTTTCGTCCATGGCCAGCAGCAGGTCGTTTTCGGCATACCAATCGATCGTGAAATTACGAGCTACATGGCGTGAAGCGTCGTATGAAGCCTCCGACAACGCGGCTGCGGCGCGCTTGTCCATGCCCTGACCGACGTGCCAGTCGCCGGTGCCGGCGGAAACCACTTCGACCATGTGGTCGAGTCCGGCGTCGGTGAGTCGTTTTTCGAGTACGACGTGAGCCATCGGTGAGCGGCAAATATTGCCCAGGCAGACGAGAGCGATGCGAAACATGTGCTTACCTCCGGAAGATTGCGCCCAGAATGGCGTTGACGATCGAGATTACGACCGAGGCGACAACGGCCCACCAGAAACCGTCGATGGTGAAGCTGACATCGAACTTTCCTGTCACCCATTCGGTGAGCAGAAGCAGGAAAGCGTTGATGATGAGCAGCGCCAGCCCCAGCGTCAGGATGATGAATGGCAGCGACAGCATTTTCACGACGGGTGCGACAAACATGTTGATGAGTGTGAATACGACGGCAACGATTGCCACGGCCACGACACGTTCGGTGGTGATTTCCGAACCACTACCGATGCTCATGTGGGTGCCGAGTAGGACGGCCGCAGCGGTGAGGGCCAGACCGTTGAGAATCCAGGTCGTCAGAAATTTCGTCATGGGTCGATTGTGGCAGACCCTTGGTCTGCCAACAGTTGCTCGATCACGATGGCCACGCCGTCCTCGTCGTTGGACCCACAGTATTCGTCGGCTGCCAGTTTTGTCTCTGCTGCAGCATTGCTGACCGCAACACCGCGACCTGCCCAGGCCAACATCTCGACATCATTGGGGGCGTCTCCGAAAGCCAGGACTTCGTCGCGGGCGATCACGAGGTGTTTACAAAGCCGAGCCAGCCCCCATGCCTTGCTGACACCGTCGGCGAGGACCTCGACGAAAGGTGCGCCCGAATGGGTGACTTCGAATCCGTCCAATCCCAGTGCTCGGACCTTGTTGAGCATCGTTGCCGGGGCCATATCCCGATGGCGGATGATGAACTTCAAACTCGGCTCGGCGAGAACGTGTTCGAGGGTGTGGACGTCCATCGTTCGTGGGTCGCGTTTGTGGTCCTCGAAATCGGCGAGGTCAGTGCAGCCGCGCTCGGCCACGTAGACGTCGCCTCCGGATCGCACACTCAAAAACGTCACCCCGGGCATTTCGGCTACCAGGACGTCGGCGAGAGCGCGTTGAGCGGCCACCTCGACATGGGCCTCGAACAGGACCTCCCCGCTGCTGAGGTCGACGCAGTGGGCCCCGTTGCTGCACAACGCCCACGCGTTGAAACCGGCTTCCTCGGCGATATGGCGGACCCCCTGGGGTTGGCGGGCGGTCACCGGCACTATCACGATGCCGGCGGCACGCGCCGCATCGAGTGCGGCACGGGTGCGGGACGCGACGCTCAGATTGCTGCGCAGCAGTGTGCCGTCGAGGTCGGTGGCGATGAGTCGCACGGCTACGGGTCTGGTGTCAGCGGGCTTTGCTTGATTGGTTGTCATGTCCGTGATTGGTTGTCATGTCATTGTGGCGGCAAGGCAGCGGGGCGGGTCCGGGCTGTTTGCGCCAGCCCGATGCCGATCAGCACCAGTATGCCGCCGCCGACCTGCACCCCGGCTAGTGACTCGTTGAACCACAACCATCCCAGGACCAGCACACCGACCGGTTCGAGAGTGGCGACGATCGTGACGATCGTTGCGGGCAGGTGGTTGAGCGCAACGAGTTGGGCGAAAAACGGTGACACGGTGCCCAGCAGCACGATCCATACGATCAGCACCCACAACGGCACCGACCAGGCATCGAGATTGCCCAACAGAGGGGCGTCACGACCCAACCCGTTGAGAGCAGTCAAGGGTGCAAAAATGTTCATGATGACCGCGCCGACGATGAACGCCCACAGGATCACCCGCAGCGGGTCCTCGTTGTCGACGCCGCGTTCGCCCAGAAGGAAGTATGAGGCAAAACAGACGGCCGCAGCGAGTCCCATCGCCACGCCCAGCGCATCGAAGGCAAGCCCGTCCCATACGCGCCCGACAACGGCGAGGCCGACGAGGGTGCAGGCGATCGCAACCCACATCCTGTCGTGGACGGCATCTTTGCGGACCAGTCGGACCCACAGCACGACAAGCACCGGCGCAAGGTATTCGAGGAGGAGGGCAATGCCGACGGGCAACCGGTTGATCGCAATGTTGTAGGTCAGTTGCAGCCCGGCAACCCCCACGAGACCGAGGCCGGCGACCATCAGCAACGTGCGTCCCCGCGGGGGTCGCAGCGCCGATCGTCTGATGACGGCCGCCACAATGATGAAAGCGATCGCCGCACAGGTGATGCGCAGTGTGGTGAAGACACCTGGATCCAGACCGGCGCGCATCGCGACCCGTGAGACGCCCGCGTTGATCGTAAAGAGGGTTGCGCCGATGACCACGAGGAGATATCCGAGGCGGGGGCGGGGCACTCGCTGATTGTGACATTGGCGCGCATGGTCTGTGGCGATAGCCTGCGAACATGACACTCCCCATCCCCACTCCTCGCGCGGCCTTGGATGGTATCGGGGTCTATCGAGCCGGCAAGCCGGCCACCGACGACGCACTGAAACTGTCCAGCAACGAAAACCCCGTCCCGCCGCTGCCGGGTGTGATCGAGCGAGCCACGTCGCGGTTGAGTCACATCAATCGTTATCCCGACGCCGGTTGCGCCATTTTGTATGACGCGCTTGCGAAGCGTTTCGGACTGCCAGCGCAACGATTCGCAGCCGGCACGGGGTCGGTTGCGGTGTTGTTTTCGCTCCTGCAGGCGCTGTGTTCGGACGGCGATGAAGTCGTTTATGCCTGGCGGTCGTTTGAGGCCTACCCAATCGCGGTCGAGCTCACCGGCGCCAAAAGTGTGCAGGTGCCACTTGCTGAAGATGCGACCCACGACCTTGAAGCCATGCTCGGTGCGATCACCGAACGCACGAAACTCGTGATCGTGTGCACGCCCAACAACCCGACCGGGCCGGTCGTCCACGAGGCGGACCTGCGTGCTTTCATCGAGCGCTGTCCCGCGCATGTTGTCGTGGTCGTCGATGAGGCCTATGTCGAATTCGTCCGCGACCCCGGTGCCGCGCGGGGACTCTCATACGATCAGGGCAACGTTGTCGTGTTGCGCACCTTCTCCAAGGCGTACGGGCTGGCTGGCCTGCGGATCGGCTACGCGATCGCACCACCGCCGCTAGCTGAAGCGATCCGCAAGGCGACGGCCCCGTTCAGCGTCAGCGATGTGGCTCTTGAGGCTGCCGTCGCCTCATTGGAGGCTGAGGATGAGCTCCTCGAGCGGGTTGAGCAGGTGGTCGCTGAGCGATCGCGCGTGCTCGGGTCATTGATGTCACAGGGCTGGGACATACCGGCTGCCGAAGGCAATTTTGTATGGCTGCCGCTGAGCGAAGACGCGCTCGCTTTTGCCGAGCAATGCTTTGCCGCAGGCGTGGCGGTGCGTCCGTTTGCCGGTGACGGCGTGCGCGTGACGATCGGCGAGCCGCGGGCAAACGACCTGGTCCTGCGCATCGCTGCAGAGTGGCGGTCCCGCTGAGCGCTCCCCTCAAACCCCCTCACGATTTGTGACGTTTTCGTTGATCTGCGGGCTTGAGGTCAACCACAGCGTCCCAAATCGAGAGGTGGTTAGCCGTGTTAGTCTGGAGTCAGATGTGATGCCCATCACGTCATGCGAGAATTCGGCAACTGCACCACCATCGCAGGCGCTGGCCAATCGCATCTTCGACAACGGCTGCGGGGGACCCCCGACGGTCGGCTGATTGAGGGAGATTCCCATGAGCGCACCCATTTCGCCGGCGTCCGGCACCGACGCGCCTCTCATTCAACTGCTCACGCCCCAGGGTGAACGCGTCGACGATGAGCATTACGCCTACGACGGCGACGACGAGACGATTCGCAGCCTTTACCGCGACCTTTTCCTCACCCGGCGCATCGACGCCGAAGCCCACGCGTTGCAGCGTCACGGCGAGCTCGGACTCTGGGCTCCGGCTCAAGGTCAGGAAGCCGCGCAAATCGGCTCCGGTCGCGCGTTGTCGCCGCAGGACTTCGCGTTTCCGACCTACCGCGAACACGGCGTCGCGTGGTGTCGAGGGGTCGATCCAGCGCTGTTGCTCGGACTCTTCCGCGGTGTCGAGCTGGGCGGCTGGGATCCGGCCGAGAAAGGTTTCGCGCTTTACAGCATCGTCATTGGCGCCCAGTCGCTGCACGCCACCGGCTATGCGATGGGCCAGACCCTCTCGGGCAACGTCGGTC
>JBBSRT010000007.1:0-23281 GCA_038242765.1 Propionibacteriales bacterium | reverse complement strand
TCGGCCTCACCCCAGCCGGCCGGCTTTAAGCGCACCCATGTTCGGCATGGGTTGGCCCGAGATCTTCGGGGTCGGCGTCGTCGCCATGCTCGTATTCGGTCCTGACCGGTTACCTGATCTGGCCCGTCAGGCTGGCGGATTCTTGCGTACGGCCCGGCAAATGGTCAACAATGCCAAAGATGATCTCGGCCGCGAGGTCGGCCAAGACTTCAGCGGCCTGGGGCTTCGCGACCTCGACCCGCGTGAAGTCGTACGCAAACATCTTCTTGACGACGGGCCCGATGAGTCGCCCGCGCGTACGACCGGGCCACCACTTCGCACCAACGAACGGCCGCCCTACGATCCAGAAGCCACGTAGATGAGCAACATCTAAGCAGCACCCAGCCATGCCGCCATCTGGGTAAATCCGCCACCGATGCGTTCGAAGTGGCTTTCTGTTGGGACGTTGTCGCCGATCTTTGGAACGGCGCCATCGAGTTGATTCACCTGGGCGTCGGTGACGAGAGTGAAAACTATCCCGTCGGCATCCCACGCGATAACCGTCGGATCCCCGTCACGGACCCAGACGAGGCTGCCGTCGAGCTTTGCCGGGCGGAACCGGTCAAGGCTGGACAGCTCCAACGACCCATGCTGCTCGAACATCTTGAGCGTATGGCGCCCATCAAGGTAGGTCACCATCAGTGCATCGTCGGGCCCGACAACAGCAGCGTCCACCCGGTGGAAGAAAGGTCCGAGTCGAGCACTGCTGGGCCAGCCGGAGTTGTCGAGTTGAGCCAATGAGGTTTGCGAAACCGTACGCGCGGTGGTGAGGTCCGATGGCACCGTGGCCGGCTGCTCCGGTGACGATGACCGAGCCTGCGCCCAGAAGACGGCGACATAGTCGTCGATCGGCGGTGAGACTAGGTCAGCACGCTCCTCGGCCGGTGCGCCGACGGCGTAAGCGGTTGCCACTAGCACGGCGGCGGTGCTTAGGAACGCTACGACGATGCGCACCGGCGGCGATTGGCCAATTCGGGACCCGCTTAGTCTGGATCTGCGCAGTCTGGCCCCATACGCATCCGAGCGATGCGCTTCGGCACAGAAGTCCCGATCCTGGAGTCGACTCAGATTGGCCAGCATGGATTGCGGCGGAGCCGGCGTTTGTGTGTCGCGCATCCGGTCCTTCAACAGGATCTGCTGGCGCACGGCATGGCGGCAGCATTCGCAGCCCTCAAGATGAGAGCGCGCATCCTCGCCCTGCGCCGCGGACAATTGTCCGTCGACGTATGCGGCGACCTCGGGTCCCAGGTGTGACACTAAATGCCCACCGGCCCCAACACCCGGGTGCGGCCACCTACCGGCGCGCGGTGAGCCAACGCAGTGCGTAACTGCGTCCGGCCACGATGGATGCGCGAGCGAACGGTGCCCAACTTGATCCCGAGCACGTCAGAAATCTCCTCATACGTCAACCCTTCGACGTCGCACAGGACGACGGCGACCCGGAACTCCTCGGACAGTGCGGCGAGGGCACGGTCGATGTCAGGATCGAAGCCGGCATCGTGAACGGCAAGCTCGGGTAATGGTTCACGGCCCTCAAGGCGTTCTTCGGCACCTTCACCAAACGGGTCGATACGGATCCGCGACTTCCGCCGTACACGATCAAGAAAGAGATTGGTGGTGATCCGGTGAATCCAACCATTGAAATTGCCGGCCACGTAGGTGTCGAGTGACTTGAAGACGCGGATGAAGACGTCCTGGGTGAGATCCTCGGCATCCTGACGATTGCCGGTCAGGCGGTATGCCAACCGGTAGACCTGTGCCGAATGCGCGGCAACAATCTCGTCCCAGGTTTGCACTGACTCTTGCACCTCATCTGACGTCATAGGTTCATCATTGATGGCAATACTTAGAGAACGCCCAGAATTGGCCAAGCGTTCCCCTACATTGGGTTGCCGACGCACTAGGCTGTGAATACCTACCACTTAGGAGCCCGACATCACCACCGCCGAAAGCCTCGCATTCGCCGACGAATTCCTCAGCGAGGATGAGCATCTGGGCACAGCGCGATCACGTGCTGCCCAGGTGGGCGTCACACCAATTGCCAAGGGCACCGGTGCGGCGCTGCGCTTCTTGGCGTCGCTCGTGCAGGCCAAAGCCGTCGCCGAAGTAGGCACCGGCACCGGGGTCTCGGGTTTGTGGCTGTTGCGCGGCATGACCGAAGGCGGCGTCCTGACCTCGGTCGACCTCGAAGCCGAACATCAACGCCTTGCCCGTGAATCCTTCACCGAGGCCGGCTACGCGTCACAGCGGTTTCGCCTCATCCCCGGCTCGGCGCTCGACGTGTTGCCACGGCTGACCGATGGCGGTTACGACATGGTCTTTGTCGACGGCGATAAAGTCGAATACGGTGAATATTTTGACGAAGCAATCCGACTGGTCCGCCCGGGCGGGATCATCGTCTTCGACAACGCGCTGTGGCACGACAAGGTCGTTGACCAAGCGCAGCGAGACCCCGAGACGATGGCGATCCGCGAACTCATCAGCCTTTTTTCCACCGATGAGAGACTGCGCAGCGTGCTCATGCCCGTCGGTGACGGCTTGCTCGCCGCGCAGGTTGTCTAAACGCCGTCTAACGGTCAGCGGCTCGGTCGCTCAAAGCGACGGCGCTGAGACGAACCCCTCGGGGCCCTCAACGACCGCGGCGATGTCGCATGCTTCGATGAGCGTCGGCGCTGAACCGACGATCTTTGAACCAGCCGACTCGGGGGCGACCTCTTCGAAGGACGACTGGAAGCGTGCCCGCGCTGCGTCGTCAACAAACACATAACAGCCTTCGAACCATTGCGATCCGATGAGGCGCCACGTTTTGAAACGCAATCCAGCTAGCTTCTCGAATCGCGGAAACGACTCGTCGCGAACGTAAGCCTTGAGCTGATCAACCACACCGTCGGGCGCATCAGCCAGCGACCAGCGGACAGTGAGCCCAATCACTGGATCGACTGAAGAGCGTTGCTCAGGTCCTGAACCTCTTGAGCGTTGAGCTCGACAACGAGTCGACCTCCGCCTTCAACGGGCACGAGCATCTTGATGCAACGCGCTTCCTTGATGACCTCCATCGGGCCATCGCCGGTCCGTGGCTTCATGGCCGCCATGGGTACCCCTCTCATCGTCGCGCGCCCCATGTCGGTGGAAGGGACGCGCCTGCGCCTATTATCGCCTATGCCATGCACCGCCCAGTGAAGCAGCCCCAAAGGGAGCCCCATGAGTCAGCAGTCCGACGCTTCGGTCACCTATGTAGTCCAAGATTCTGTGGCCACGATCACCATCAACCGGGCCGACAGCATGAACAGCCTGACACTCCGGGCGAAGGTCGCATTGCGCGATGCGGTCCACCGCGCAGCAACCGATGACACTGCGCGTTGTGTGGTGCTGACCGGCGCAGGAAGAGCCTTTTGTGTCGGACAGGACCTCAAGGAACATGTCACCGACCTCAAGAGCGGCGACATCGGTTTGTCCGACACCGTTGCAGAGCACTACAACCCGACGGTGACAGCATTGGCAACGATGCCCAAACCGGTCATCGCCGCGGTCAACGGGGTCGCAGCCGGCGCGGGTGCCTCACTTGCCTTTGCCTGCGATTTTCGCTTCATGGCCGTCAGCGCCGGTTTCAACACGGCCTTCGCCGGCATCGCGTTGTCATGCGACACCGGTGCATCGTGGACCCTTCCTCGGCTCGTCGGTCACGCAAGAGCCACCGAGTTGCTCTTGCTGCCCCGTACGGTCAAATCAGACGAAGCCCTCGCGTTGGGGCTTGCCACGAGGGTCGTGGCCGATGATGAGTTCGTGGCAACGGTTCGCGAGTTCGCCATCAAACTCGCACAGGGCCCGACGATCGCCTATGCGTCAATCCGCCGGGCGCTTGCCTTTTCAGCGACCCACGATTTTGAATCCTCGCTGGCCAATGAGGGCCAGAAAATGGAGGTCACGGGTGCGAGCGCTGACCACAGGCGCGCTGTCGATGCTTTTCTCGCCAAGGAAAAGCCCGTGTTCGAAGGGCGCTGATGTTGACCGCGCTCAGTAGCACGTGGAGCGATGTTGCGGCCAGCCTGAGTGGGCTCGGACCCGCTGAATATCTCGCCCTCGTGATCGCCGCAAGCGTCGTCTGTCAATGGTTTGCGTGGCGGGTTGGCATTCCTGCGCTGTTGGTGCTGCTGCTGCTCGGTTTCGGTCTCGGTCAGGTCGTCTCAGCAGAGGAGGTACTGGGCCGCGAGGTGCTTTTTGGCGGCGTCACACTGGCCGTCGGGCTAATCCTGTTTGAGGGCAGCCTGTCGTTGCGCCTGAATCAGGCCCGCGACCTCGGGCGGCCGATTCTGCGACTGTGCACGGTGACGACGATGATCGCGTGGCCGCTGATCACGCTCGCAGCCTGGGCGCTCGGATTCGCCATTGAGGTCGCCCTGCTCGTGGGCGCAATCCTCATCGTAACCGGCCCGACCGTGATCAATCCCATCCTTCGGACCTTAAGGCCGACGAAACGGGTGTCCTCACTCCTACGCTGGGAGGGCATCGTGGTCGACCCGATCGGAGCGGTGCTTGCTGTGCTGGTATTCCAAGGTGTGCGTTCGGGCAGCGTGGGTGACGCGTTGCCTGCGGTCGTGCTTATCCTGCTCAAAACACTTGTGCTTGCCTTTGGCATTGCATTCATCCTGGGCGCTTCTCTCGCCGCTTTGGTGCGCAGGCACGCCATACCGGACTTTTTGCACGGTGTGACGTTTTTGGCTGCGGCGATCTCCGCGATGGTCGTTTCCAATGTCGTCCAACCCGAAAGCGGCCTGCTGACCATCACCGTGCTGGGCATTTATTTGGCCAACCAGCACGATCTGCACCTCGAACATGTGGCCGAGTTCAAGGAGCACCTGCAGGTATTGTTTGTCGGTGCGCTGTTCGTCGTGCTGGCAGGCCGCGTTTCGCCAGCCCAGATAGCCGACATCGCACCCCGGGCGCTCCTGTTTGTCGCCATCTTGGTCGTGGTCGTGCGGCCGGTGAGTATTTGGCTCGGATTGTGGGGCACGAAGGTCACGAGGCGCGAACGCACCCTGCTGGCCTGTATGGCTCCGCGCGGCATCGTCGCCGCCGCCGTGACGAGCATTTTTGCGCTGGAATTCGCGAACGCTGCCGAAAGGATGGACGAACAAGCCAAAGGCGTCGGCGGTAGCGCCGGGCGTGAACTTGCCGAGCGCGCCGACAGGCTTGCCGGCTTGGCCGAGCAGGCGTCCCAAATGGTGCCACTTGTCTTCATCGTCATCGTCTCGACGGTGGCCATCTATGGACTTGGCGTCGGCCGCCTGGCTGAACGCCTCGGCTTGGCCAGTCCGTCACCGCAAGGGGTGCTTTTTGCCGGCGTCGCCCCGTGGGTCATCAATGCGGCCAAGAATCTGACCGAGTTAGGCGTACCCACCCTCGTGGTCGACCGCGAATATTCAGCCATGTCACGTGCACGGGTCGCCGGGTTGAACACCGAGAACGTCAACATTTTGTCCGAGTATGCGGTCGACGAGATGGACGTATCGGGAATTGGTTATCTCCTCGCGTGCACCAATGATGACGAAACCAACGCCACCGCCGGCCGCCAGTTTTCACACGCGTTCGATCGTGCCAACGTCTACCAGTTGCGGCGCACGGAGGATCGGGAGCAACCTGACAAGTCGCGCCGCAACGCAGCCGGCCGCCTCAATGCGCGCTACCCCTTTCGACCCGCGCTGACTTATCAAGAGATGGCCGCCCGAGTCGAGTCCGGCATGCGAGTCAAACGGCTGTCGTTGACGGCGGAATTCGATCTCGATGACTTCCGTGCCCGTTACGGCGATGACGTCGTCTACATGTTCGTGCACGAGGCCGGCAAATTGACCGTCGTGCGTGAAGACACCGACCTGCCACACAACGACGTGACTCTCATCGCGTTGGTGCCGTCGGTCGAATAACTTCCTCCCCGAGGGGCACGCTCTGGCTCCCCGAGGGGCACGCTCTGGCTCCCCGAGGGGCACGCTCTGGCTCCGGGTCTGGCCGTACGCTTGCGTCATGACAGCACGAATCGTGATCATCGGCGGCGGACACAACGCACTTGTGGCAGCCACCTACTTGGCACGCGCCGGGTTCGATACCACCGTGTTCGAACGCCTCCCTCACGTCGGGGGTGCCGCCGTCAGTGCCGAACCGTTTGCGGGTGTCGATGCGCGTCTGTCCCGCTTCTCCTACCTGGTCAGCCTCATGCCCGAAGCGCTCGTCGCCGACCTCGGCCTCGATCTTGAATTGCGTTCACGACCGACGGCCTCCTACACCCCGTACGAGGGAGGCGGTTTGCTGATCGAGACCGACGAGGCAACTGCGACACGCGCATCCTTTCGTGAACTCACCGGTTCGGACGCCGAACATGACGCGTGGACTCAGTTCTACACGGAGGTCGGCACCGTCGCCGAAGCCATTGCGCCCACTTTGCTGCAGCCGCTGCCCCACATCGGTGACATCCGCGACCAGGTGGAGCTGGCCATCTGGACCGACCTCGTCGATGAGCCCCTCGCCGAGGCGATCGAGCGCCGTTTCTCTCATGATCTCGTACGGGGCGTCGTGGCCACCGACGCTCTGATCGGCACGTTTGCTTCGCTGCGCGATGCGTCATTGATCCAGAACCGTTGCTTCCTGTATCACCTGATCGGCAACGGAACCGGCGAATGGCGGGTGCCGGTCGGCGGTATGGGAGCTGTCACCGACGAACTCGAACGAGCAGCGCGGGCCGCCGGCGCCGTCATCCGCACCGGCGTCGCCGTCACCGGTATCGAGGCCCGCGATGGCGGCGTCACGGTGCGCGGTGCAGGAGTCGAGATCGACGCCGATTGGGTGCTCAGCGGCGTTGCACCATACACACTCGCCGGTCTGCTTGGTGAGGCATTGCCCGACAAGCCGAGCGGCTCACAGTTCAAAGCAAACATCTTGATCGAACGTCTCCCGAGGTTGAAGTCCGGCGCTGATCCACGAGTCGCGTTTGCCGGCACGTTGCATCTCAATGAGTCGTACGGCGAACTCGAGGAGGCCTTTCGACATGCCGAGGCCGGAGCGGTGCCCGACCGTTTGCCTGGTGAGATCTATTGCCACACGCTTACTGACCGCTCGATTCTTGACGATGCCGCGGCTGTCGGTTCCGACCCGGGTCAAGCCCATACGTTCACCTACTTCGGACTGCACACGCCGGCCGCCGTCGTCGCTTCAGCCGAGAATGAGAGGCTCGCTTATCAACGGTTTGTAACGAGCCTCAACCAGCATCTGGCCGAGCCAATCGAGGGTCTGTTCGTGCGCGACGCCAACGGCGACCCGTGTGTCGAGACCAAGACTCCGTTGCAAGTCGAAGCCGAGCTCGCGATGCCCGGCGGCCACATCTTCCACGGCGACCTATCATGGCCGTGGATTGAAGACGATGCCCCATCCTCGACGGCCGCGCAGCGATGGGGTGTGGCGACGACACACTCGCGGGTGCTGTTGGCAGGCAGCGGCGCCGTACGCGGTGGCGCTGTCAGCGGGATCGCCGGACACAATGCGGCCCATGCCATCCTCGATTTCTATCGGGACGAAAGCGGCTGATACAGTGACATCTGCTTTGGCGGCATTAGCTCAATTGGCAGAGCAATTGACTCTTAATCAATGGGTTCGGGGTTCGAGTCCCTGATGCCGCACAGCGTGATGAGAGCCTCCGACAGCGATGTTGGGGGCTCTCTGGTTTTCTCGGTTGAACCGCTAACGGCGATCGCTGTGCGGCGCCGTCACCAGTGAAAGTGGGATGGCCAGGACCATGATCACCGCCGTGGCGATAAACGTCCACGGCAACCCGAGCCCCGACGCTGCCACGATCCCGACCGCGAAGGCTCCAAGCGCCGTGCCCGCGTCAAAACTGATGTTCCACACCGCGCTGGCGACACTGTCCAGCGGTGTGCGAGCGAAGGCCACCAGGAGGGTCAGGTTTTGTGTGGCGCCGTATCCCGCGCCAAAGACCGTCGCGCCGAGCATGACAAGCACGACCGGTCCCTGCCCCGGCCACTGCAATAGAGCCACCCCTATCCCAACCAAGCCCACGCTCGCAGCGAGCACTGCAATAGGAAGAAGGAGTCGGACCCCTATTTGATCAGCGATGACGCCGACCCGCCATCGCGTGATCGCCCCTGCTGCGCCGAAGAGCAAGAGGGCCACTGCGGCGGTCATTCCGTCGGGCCGCTCAATGGGCAGGAAGGTGACAAGTCCCCCGCCGGCAAGAGTCACCGCTAAGAGTGTCAGCGACGGCGCGGCGACAGCTTTCATTGCGGCGCGCGATGAGTGGGTGCCCGATCGGGTCGAAGCCCTCTCGGTCGATGCACTGCGGGCGAGCGCGGGCACGACCGGCAGCGCAAGCACGGGCAGGGCGGACAACATCGCAACCCATACGAAATTGCCTTGAAGCACCAGCGCGGCTCCTCCTGGGACAGCGAACAGATTCGGCAACGCGATCGCCAAACCGTACAGTCCGAGGGCCTCGCCCAGCTGTGCTTTCGGCGCGATCCGCGCTGTCATGGTCGAGCCCAGGACCGTAAGGATGGCAAATCCGATGCCGCGTGGCACCGAGACGACCAACAGCCACCACAGGTCCTGATTGAACAGATAGAAAGGCCCAGGAACACCGAGCGCGAGGAGACCTGCGACGAGTACGGGGCCAAGTCCAAAGCGACCGACGGCAGCCGGCACGAGACCTTGGCTGGCGACAGTGGCTCCCAGCATGACCGTTGTCACCAAACCTGCGGTCCCGGTCGATGCCCCGCCTGCGGCCGCCCATGACGGCAGCGACGCGAGCGTCAGGAAGAAACTGCTGAACCCCAACGCCGAAAGCAGCGCGACGCGTCGCATCGCGGGCAGACGCCAGATCGCGGTCTGAACGGCCCCGGACGACGCACCTTTCGCCATTGATCCGCCTTTACGAGTTGTCGTGAACCATCTCCGCCGAATCGCAGTGTTTCATAGGCAAGTCGCTGGCGACTTCCAGGTCGACCTGCCGCGCCCGAGCGATCGATGCGGCTGCTGTGCGGCTCCACCATCGGTTGTCGCTGCCGGCATTAACGACAAAGCACCCGCCTACACTGCGTCGCACACGTTGACACAGGCATCTGTATCAGGGGCACCGACGTCATACCAGAAGCGAAGACCAATTACTTTCAAAGGAGACCACAAAAAGATAACGCGGCACCTCCCACGACAAAGTCGTAGGGGGAGATCTTGTGACCAGAAGCCTCGATCCGACCGGTCGTGGACAGATCCGGGGGACGATGCGTTGGAAGCCCGCTCTCAACACCTTTGCCATTCGCCCAAGCACTCCGTGCAGGGCGGTACCCGCTCTTTCAACGACCGCTGGTCGTCCGCCCAAACCTATTAAACGAAAACGCCGGAAACACCCTTACTGAGACAGTCCGTCACGGGGGCGGGGTGACCCCGACAAGGATCGACGTCGCCGCCAGTACCACGAGAGCCAAGACGAGCTCGGTCGCCATGACCGTGTTGAGGCTGCGTATCACGCCGATCTCCCTGACCTTCGTGGTCGTCTCGTAGCGCAGCAGGAACGCGGTCTTCGTCGCGTGGTATCGCCCGCGACGGCTGACGGCTAGCATCAGCGCGAAGAGCCCGACCTTGATCAGCAGCACCAAGCCGTAGGTTGACGTCGCGAGCGTGGTCACGCTGCCGGCCACGACGGACGCGTCGACGATGCCGGTGACAGCTATCGCGGGCACGCTGACCATGGTGACGCGGGAGAACCGAGGGATGAGGCGTTCCGGCTCCTCGAGGTCGTCCCGCGCCGCCAGTAGCGCGATGATTGCCACGAGCCCGCCGAGCCACGTCGCTGCCGCGAGCACATGCACGCCGGTCGTGACGGTCGTCATCATCGCCAACCGCCCCTCGAGGACGTCGGACTCCGCCACGATGGAGCCGGCGAGCACCACGACGACGACCCAGGCAATGAGGCGACGCCACCCGACGACTGCCGCAGCCGCGAGATCAACAAGGAAGAAGGCCATGGCGGCCAGCGCCGCCAGTCTGACGAGCAGCGCTGCACCGACCCGCTGGCTCACCAAGTAGTCGAGGGGGCCTCCGTCGATGGCCAGACGAGCGAGGGGTTCAAGGAGCGCTCCCAGCGCCATCATCCCCGTTCCGATTGCGGCCAGAACGACGAGCCGACGCTCGCTTCGCCCGTTCGGCCAGACAAGGGTCCAAAACATCAGAGTCCCCCCGAGCAGGACGTAGCCGACGTACGTTACGACGCGGTCGACGCCCAACAGCGACGAGAAAAGGTCGCCGTTCATGCCTGCTCCGTAGCCACGACGGGGACCGGTGGGCGCGGAGACTGCGCGGCCCTGCGGCGGTACGTCGGGCGCAACGATGGCTCAGGACTCAACCCAGTCACCTCCATGACCGATGTGCCCCGAAACTCGCGTGCGGACGATTCTTCCATATTGCCCGGGCCGCACAACGCATCAAGGTCGGACGAGGTCGAGTTGGACGATGGCCAACGCCTCGCTCCGCGGCAGATTGACGTTGACGCGGAGCCGGGGAAGAGCACCCGTGGCGCAGGTCCGCTGCGCGAACTCCAACGACGGGCAGGTCAGGTTCCGCACCGCGTCGCCCGTGATGGCGATCGCAACCGGGAGGTCGCCTGGAACTCCGGCGGTCAACGGCATGATCCCCGCCAGCGCTCGACCCACGGTGGACGGCTGGCTCCGAACCACTGCGTCGTTGAGCACGTAGCGAATCTCAAAACGCCGGGCCGGCTGGTCGAGGTCCACCGAGATGGGGCGATCCACCCTCCCGCCGGGGAGTACCACAGGTTGGTCGTGCGCCGTGATCTGGACCATCGAGGCGAACGGGGTGGTGCCGGTGAACGCGCCACCCGCGCGCGCGAGGTCCGGGGGTCGCATGTCGATCGTGCTCCTCGGAGATGACAGCAGCACCACCTCGGAGACGTCCACGCTCCCGCTGGCACCGGGCGCGGCGACCAGCAGGATGCCCGGCTCGGTGGTTCCGGGACCCGACGGCAGTTCGTTGGTGTCAGCAGACGACGTGGGTGACTGGGACGGTGCTGACTGGGACGGTGCTGACTGGGACGGCTGGTCCGGAGCCGTCCGGTAGAAGGCCATCGCCGCCACCAGCAGCGCCACGACGAGCGATGCTCCCAGGGTGCGACGGATGGTCGAACCTACTGATTCCATCTAGCTCACCTCTGACCTCCACCAACGGGCACGCGACTAATGACGCTTGGCAAACCGCCTGATCTTCTATTGAAGAATATCTCATACCTCAGTAAAGTCGGTCTGAAATGGCGGGCAAAACGATAGCGCCTTCGGGGTATCGCTGTCCCCACGAAGGGTAAAGACATGATCACGCACAGCAGGAAATGGATCGTCGTGTTGGCCGGAGTTCTGGCTCTGACGGGTCTCGCTGTCAGTCCCGGGCACGCCGCAGCCACCGCAGAGGTGTATGTCATCCAAGGCATTCCGGACAAGAGCCTGGACATCGCGGTTGACGGGAAGTCGGTCGCCGAAGGCGTCGATACCGCGGGGGTCGTCGGACCCTTCGCGGTGGACGCAGGTAGCCATAAGATTGCAGTCACTGACGGCTCCGACGTCATCCTTGAGCGCAGCATGAATGTCGCGGCCGGGTCGAGCTCCGACATCGTGCTCCACTTGCCGGTCTCGGCGCCGGCGGCACCCGTCGCGACGGTGTTCAAGAACGACCTCGCGGCAGTGCCTGCCGGCAAGGCGTCCCTGACCGTCGCGCACACGGCGGCCGTCCCGCCGGCCGACATCCTGGTCGACGGCAAGGTGCTGTTCGCCAATGTGGCGAACGGGGAGTCGCTCACGCTCACGGTGCCGGCGGGCACCTACCAGGTGGAGATCGTGCCGACCGGCAAGACTGAGCCGGTGATCCTCGGACCGCTCGACCTGCCGGTCAAGGCCCACTCGCTGAACCGCGTGTACGCGGTGGGCGACCCGACGACGAAGACCATGAACGTCGCGGTCCACGTGATCACGGTCGGATTGAGAGGGTCGGGCGAGCCGTCCGAGGTCAACACCGGCACCGGGGGCCAGGCCGCGGGAGTGGAAGTCCCTCCGATGCTGCGATTTTTCCGTTGACCCGCCGTCGACATCGTCTTCGCGAGCCGCCGGGCGCCCGCGTGGCGGTGATCGGATTGCTGCTGCTTGGCATCCTCGTCGGCTGTTCCGCGGCGCCTGGGCAGAAGACGGATCGTCGGCAGGTCCTACCGGCACGTGAGGGGCAACTGGCAGCCTCCACCCGGGTGACCTTCACGCCGGAGAAGGTCACGCTCCCCGGTGGCGACGGCGCTGAGGTCTTGCCGGCTCGCACGGTCGGCGGTGAGCTGAAGGTGCCCGAGCACGTCCGACACGTCGGGTGGTGGGACGGCAGTGCATCCGCAGGTGATCCGTTCGGTTCGACAGTCATCGCCGGACACGTCGATTCGGCAATGGAGGGGCTCGGCTACTTCGTCCGCCTGCTCAAGATCGAGAAGGGCGATCGCGTGACAGTGAGTGGCGACGGTCACCGACAGGCATACCGCGTCGTCTCGATCACGAGCGTGGCGAAGAAGGCGCTCGCCACGACGAACTCGGCATTCGATCAACGCGGTGAGCACCGCCTGGTACTGATCACCTGCACGGGGGCATTCGTGCCCGGCCGCGGCTACGACAGCAACCTCGTGGTGGTCGGTAAGCCGATCGGACCCGCCCGCTGACCAATTCGGTCCGTGATGATGTGGTAGCTACGGCGCAGCCCTTACTGAACTCAAGATTCAGCGGCCCGGCGGTAGCGGTCCAGGGCGATCGGCCAGGCCTGGCGAAAGTCATCGCGGTAGGCCTGCGCCCCATCATCGTGACGCTCCCGCTCATCGTGGGTGATGTCGACTCGGGTACTCCCATCCGCGGGAGTGAAGGTCGCTGTGACGACGCTGACCTGATCGGGGTCGGGGACCGCGACCCGGTCGGCGGAGATCTGCCACAGGAAACTGAGCGCCAACGGCGGATCCCAGGAGGTAATGCGACCCCAGTCGATCCGGAAGCCATGGATCCAGACTGCGAGATGGGCGTGCGTAGTCGATCCGGTCATTCCTGCAAACGTCGAACGCGAACTTCGGTGTTCCGCGACCCGATCCGCCTTCGGGGCTGTGTCTCGCACGACGGGCGAAGCCTGCTGCCTGGCGCCGGTCGTCCGGTGCTAGCGCGGGACCTTGACCTTGACGGTCGCGCTGCCGAACCCGTTTTCGGTATCTCTGCCCTGGACAGTGACGACATCGACGCCGTCGGGGATCTCAAGATCGCTCTGGGTGCGTGTCACTGCCTGCTCGTCGGCGTGGTCGTGGCCCAGTTCCGGATGCGACGGTCTGCTCGACGACCTGCAACGTGGCGGCAGAGTTTTGCCACAAGGACCACACCCAGCCCGCACTCGAAGGTGCCACCAGCGGAGCGAACCTCAAAAACCTGTGTCGAAGACACCACCGAATGAAAACGGCCAACGTCGTCGCAACCCAGATGGATGCTGACGACCACCAATGGCATCTGCCCGACGGCTCCAACATCGCCTCAGAGCAACACCGGCTCCCACCCCGACGACGACAACCCCACACCAGCAAACTCACCTGCGACCTCGCCACCTTTGCCATCAAACACACAAGGTGAGATAGATCGCCGCAGGTTCATTAGAGTCATCCCATGACCACGCAGCCTGCTAACACTTCTGTCGCCGAAACGCGCAAATACGCGGCCCCAGCACTCGGGCCGCTGTGGCACACCGACAAGCGCGAAGCGCTCCTGCAGTCGGTGCGCGCACTCTCCTACAGCGACGTCCGGACAGCGGCTGAAAAGTACGACCGGCTCGAGGAGAAGATCCCCGACGACTTGATCACAAAACTCGCTGATCTGGGCTTGTTCGGCATTATGATCTCCGAAGACTTCGGCGGGCTCGGTATGGGTGTCTTCGAATACTGCATGGTCTCCGAAGAACTCGCCCACGCGTGGATGAGCGTTGGCAGCATCATTGCCCGCGGCCAGGGCCTTGGCACCCAGGTCACCGATCGCAATATGCATGACGAACTGATGAGACGTTCCGCGAAAGGCGACTGGATCGGCGCCATTGCACTCTCGGAGCCTGATGCAGGCTCCGACCTAGCCAGCGTGTCAACCAAAGCCGTGCGAGATGGCGACGACTGGGTGATCACCGGAGACAAAAAGTGGTGCGGCAACGCCGAGTCTGCCGACTTCATCCAGGTGTTGGCCCGCGCCGACAGCGACGATCCACGCGAGACTGGCGCTGGAGACCTCGTTGCGCTGCTCGTGCGCAAGCTGCGCGGCGGTTTTCCCGACGGCATCACCGCCACCGCAATCGAGAAGATCGGCTACCACGGAATCGTGAGCTGGAGCTTGCGCTTCGATGGCATACGCGTGCCAGTAACCGATGAACTCACCAGCTTTTACGCCCCCGCCGACGATGACGCCGGCGCCGGAGCCGGCACCGAACAGGAAACCGCCACCTCCAAGGGGGCGTTCCACGACGTGCAGGACGGCCTCAATATCGCTCGCGTGCAAACAGCGGCTCGCGCCGTCGGCCTTGCCCGCGCCGCTGTCGAGGATTCGACGCTCTACCTGCAGCAACGTCAACAATTCGGTCATCCGATCGGCGACTTCCAAACGCTGCGCTTTGAGTTGGCCACCATGGCTGCAGAGGTCGAACAAGCCCGTGCGTTCTATCGGCACGTCGCCCATGAGCTTGACACTGGCGCTTCGGCAAAACGCGGTGCGGCGATGGTCAAGCTCATGGCAACCGAAATGGCGGTCCGAGTCACCAACCAGGCCATGCAGCTCCACGGCGGCAACGGCTATAGCCGCGACTACAGCGTCGAACGCTATTGGCGCGATGCACGCCTCACCACCATTTTTGAAGGCACCAGTGAGATCCAGCGCCGTACGATCGCCAACCAGATACTGCCGCGAAGCCCGCTGGAGTCATGAACATGTGGATCGGCTGGATCGAATTCGACATACTGCTTGGCGACGTGCACTCACTGAAACAAAAACGCTCCCTCGTACGCCCGATCGTCGCCGAACTGCGGCGCACCTATGGGGTTGCTGCCGCCGAAGTCGATCACCCCGACCTGCACCGTCGCACCGCCATCGGCGCGTCGGTCGTCTCGGGCGATAACAAGCACATCATCGATGTCCTCGACAAAGTCGAACGGTTTGTCGCCGGCCGCCCTGAGATCGAACTCCTTTCAGCACATCGCGGCCTGAGCCAAAGCGACGACTGAGTCCGCCGCCCTTCGTCCCGTGGCACGATGTTGTTCGTGGAAACGTCGATGAGCTTCAATGCGCTGCTGGCTGGACTGAATGAGGCGGTCCGATCCGAGGATCTCGGAGCGCTCGACCGATTCCTGGCCCTGGTGCAACCGGACGACCTGGTGCGGGTGCTCGAACGCTTCGACGCCAATGATCGCGCGGTCATGTTCCGCCTGTTGCCGAAAGCCACAGCGCTTCGAGTGTTCGAGCAGTTCACCAATCTCCTACGCAGCGAGCTGCTCTCCAGTCTGCGTGACGACGATGTTGTTGCTGTCTTCGAGATGCTCGATCCCGACGACCGCGCCGCACTGGTCGATGAACTCCCGGCGGTGTTGGCGGCGCGATTGATGCAAGGGTTGTCGCCGCAGGAACGCGAACTCACCGCCCCAATGCTTGGTTATCCGCGCACATCCGTGGGACGTCGAATGAATCCCGAGTTCATCCGTCTCCGCCCCGACATGTTGATCGAGGATGCACTGAATTATGTTCGCGAGGTTGGGCCGACCGCCGAAACGGTCTACCTCATGCCGGTGGCCGACGTCGGCCGAATCCTGACCGGCGTCGTGAGTCTGCGTGATCTGCTTCTGGCTGCGGCTGACGCAACCGTCGGTGAAGTCATGAGTTTCGCCTTGTTTGTGAGCGCCGACGACAACGCCGAACGCGCCGCGCGCCGCTGCGTGGACATGAGGCTGCTGGCGATGCCGGTCGTCGACAGTGAACATCGCGTCATTGGCATCCTGACCGTTGATGATGCTGCCCGCATACTGGCCGAGGCGGAGGAAGAGGACTCCGCCCGCGCCGGCGCTACTGAGCCTTTGCGCCGCCCCTACCTCTCGACTCCGATATTTTCGGTCGTCCGTTCGCGGATCGTATGGTTGTTGGTTCTCGCCCTGTCCGCGGTGCTCACCGTGCAGGTACTCGAGGTCTTCGAAGACGCCTTAACCACCGCCGTCGTTCTGGCGCTGTTCATTCCACTGCTAACCGGCACCGGCGGCAATACAGGTTCTCAGGCCGCCACGACCGTCACCCGAGCACTGGCCGTCGGCGACGTGCGGTTGCGCGATGTCTGGACCGTTGCATTCCGCGAGGTGCGGGTAGGTCTGACGATGGGCGTCTCGCTGGGGTTCCTGGGTTTTCTGATCGCCGGAGGCGTGTACGGCTGGGACATCGGCCTTATCATCGGTTCCACTTTGGTGTGCGTGTGCGCACTCGCAGCCGCCGTGGGCGGCACCATGCCGCTAATCGCGAAAGCCATCGGCGTCGACCCGGCAGTCTTCTCCACGCCGTTCATCTCCACTTTTTGCGATGCAACCGGACTTGTCGTCTATTTCCTCATCGCAAAGACGGTGCTGGGGATCTGACTTCGGCTGCGCACGACCGTCGGGCTCACGCTGGCTGCAGCTCCAATTCTTTCTCGGCCAGAGCCAGTCTTTGCTGGAGCCGCTCACCCTCGATGTCCAGATTGGGTACGAGGCGGTCAAGCCAGTCTGGCAACCACCAAGCACGGTCGCCCAGCAACGCCATGACTGCCGGCACCAGGGTCATCCGAACCAGGAACGCATCTGCAAGGATTCCAACAGCCAGGCCGAAACCGATCGACTTGATGATCGGATCCACACTGAAGGCGAAACTGCCGAAAACACCGATCATGATCACGGCGGCAGCTGCCACGACCCGCGCGCTGTATTGGAACCCGTGCACCACCGCGTCATTGCCCGATCGTCCGTGTACGAACTCTTCGCGCATCCGCGAGACGAGGAAGACTTCATAATCCATCGCCAAACCAAAGAGGATTCCCACCAGTAGGAGCGGCAACATGCTCATGATTGGGCCGGCTTGGTCGACTCCGACGAGATCAGCCGCCCAACCCCACTGGAAGACCGCGACTGTTGCACCGAGAGCTATGCCGACCGAAAGCATGAACCCCGCCACCGCCTTGAGCGGCACCCAGATCGAGCGGAATACCATCATCAGAAGAACAAAAGCCAGGCCGACCACGACGATCAGGTAACGCGGGAAAGCATCGGCGAGCGCTTGTGACACGTCGACGCCAACGGCGGTTTGCCCGGTCACGAGCGCCTTCGCGCCGGTCGCTGCTTTCGTGCCCCCAACCTGCTGGCGGATGTCGTGGACCAGATCCTGCGTCGCGGCATCAGAGGGTCCGCTTTTGGGCAACACCGTGATTATCGCGTATTGCGCATTCGCCAATTGGGACTCATACGCCTGCATGGCCGCAGTGTCTGATGGATCCTGCGGCGTGGGCGCTATCACTTGGGCTACGTCGCTCTTGACCGCGTTAACCTGATCGACGACCGCATCCACGGCCGCCTTCGGGTTCGCGGCATCCTCGGTGTCCACGACAACCAGAAGTGGACCATTTGTCCCGGCGCCGAAGTTTTCGGCAATGAGATCGTATGCCTGACGTGCCGAGCTCTCTTTGCCCGACGTACCATCGTCGGGCAAAGCCAGTTGCATCGACGCCAGCGGTATGGCCATTGCTCCGGCCGCGATGACGCCGACCACGAGGACACTGATCTTGTGGTGTGTTACAAAATCGGCCCAGGCGCGCCCGGCGGTCGGCTTCTCGTTTTCGTCTTCGGGATCGCGCCCGCGAAGGAATGGAATCTTGCCCGCGAGGATCTTCGCTCCGGCAAAACCAAACAGCGCCGGCAGCATGGTCAGTGCGATCATGACGGCAACGAGCACGGTGATACCCGCCGCAAGGCCCATCTCGGTCAGGAACGGAATGTTGACGATCGACAAACCGACCAGCGCGATAACCACCGTTAATCCGGCGAAGATCACCGCTGAGCCTGCGGTGCCGATTGCGCGGCCGGCCGCGTCCTCGGGCTGGCGACCAATCATGATCTCGTGCCGGTAGCGCGAAACGATGAACAGCGCATAGTCGATTCCCACTGCCAAGCCGAGCATGGTTGCCAGGATCGGTGTTGTCGACCCGAGTTCCCAAAAGCCCGTCGCGACTGTGATGCCTGCGACGCCGATGCCCACTCCAACCAACGCCGTCAGCAACGGCATACCCGCGGCCAGCAGGGAACCCAAGGTGATGACGAGCACGACCAACGCGACCGCTACACCCATGAACTCCGTCAATCCCGTTTCTGGGGTTTGCTGCAGCGCATCGCCGCCAACTTCGACGCGCAGCTCGCCAGCCTTTGCCGACTTAGGCGCCGCGTCGAGTGCTTCGCGGTCGGTTGCGTTGAGTTCAGCAGCGGGAACCTTGTAAGAAAGACTCCCATAGCCGGTGCGACCGTCCTCGGTGATCGTTTGCTGCTCGTATGGCGTCTGCACCGTCAGCACGTTGGGCGTCTTCACGCTTTGCAGCACGGCTTCGACCGCCGCCTTGTGCTCGGGCCCGTTGAGGTTCTCGCCCTTCGGCACCTGGAAGACAATCCGCGCCGTGGCACCGTCGGGAGCGGCCTGCGGCGTACGCTCCTTGATCAGGTCAAAGGCCTTGGCCGATTCGATGCCCGGGAGCGAAAACTCGTCGGTGGTCTTGCCAGACAGCGTGGTGGCACCCACGCCCGCGAGGAGCAGCAGTCCGACCCAAAAGCCGATGACGGTTTTGCGATGTCGGAAGGACCAGCGTCCAAGTCGATAGAGGTGCCAAGCCATGAGGGGTGTCCTTTGATGGAAGTTGAAGCAGAGGTTGCTGTCAGAGCGCAGGTACAGTCACGAATTCGTCTCGGATTTGAGTGCAGGCAACAGGACCGCATCGACCAGGTGATGGAAGTAGTCGGCGTCTGCTGCGGAGCCATCGATGAGGTCGCGCATCGCGACCGCCCCGGCGATAAGGACTGGCAGGAAACCAATTGCGGGTGTGTCGACCTTGAGTTCACCGCGATCGACCGCACGTCCCACGATGCGATCGAGCACGGCGCGTTGGCCTGAGATGAGGCGCTCGCGCACTGCGTCACGCAACTCCTCGTCGGTCTTGCATGCGTTGAGCACGGCGACCGTCAGGCTCGCCTCAGGGTCGGGATGGATGAACAGCGTGCTGAGGAACGAGCGCAGATCGCCACGTAGCGAGCCGGTGTCCGGGACGGTGCCGGCGCTAGGAACACGTTGGCCCAATGCGTCGATCACCAGCGAGGCTTTGCCACCCCATTGTCGATACAACGTCGCCTTGCTGCTGTGCGTCGCAGCAGCGATCTGGTCCATTGTAACGTTTTCATAACCGTGTTCCGATACCAGCGACAGGACCTGATCAAACAGGTCCAACCGTCGCTCGCTCGACAACCGCGTCACATCAACCTCCGTACGAAACTGTTTCGTTTCGATCATGGTATGTCGGGACACCTCATCGACCCAAGTCATGAGCATGTGATGTTCATCCCCCACGATTTGGGACGCTTCGGTTGAGCGAGGCTCGCGAAGTCAACGTCTTCGTCCCAAATCGTGGGGTCGGTGGACCACGTTGAGGCGACACGGGCGTATTCGCCATACTGAGGGGGTCCCCAAGAGAACGTGGAGTGTTCCGTGCGTAGTCCCAAAGATTTCTTCCGCCCGCTTGCTGTCGGCGCCCCGGCCCCCGTCACACAGATCCCGTTCCCGCCGTCGCGGATGATCCACTTCTTTGACCCTAGTAACCCGAAAATGGCCGCCAAGGTGCCCGATATCGCCAAAAAGGTCGACATCATCTTGGGCAACCTCGAAGACGCGATCAAGACCGAAAAAAAAGAAGCGGCACGGCAGGGCTTCGTCGACATCGCCAAGAAAACCGATTTTGGCTCCACCCAGCTGTGGACGCGCATCAACAGTCTCGACTCGCCGTGGATCCTCGACGATTTGATCACGCTGGTGACCGAGATCGGCGACAAGCTCGATGTCATCATGGTCCCCAAGGTCGAGGGACCCGAGGACATCCACTACATCGATCGGATCCTTGCCCAGTTGGAGGCGCGCGCCGGCCTCAAACGCCCGATCCTCGTCCACGCCCTGCTCGAGACCGCGGCCGGCGTCAACAATGTAGAGGAGATCGCCGCAGCCAGTCCACGGATGCAGGGCATGTCGCTGGGCCCGGCCGACCTCGCGGCCAGCCGCCGGATGAAAACCACCCGCGTTGGCGGTGGCCATCCCGGTTACGTTGTACGCACCGATCCGACCGGCGAAGACCTCAACGAAGGCCGTCACACCTCGCAGCAAGACCTGTGGCATTTCACCATCGCTCGTATGGTCGATGCCTGCGCCGCCAACGCTATTCTGCCGTTTTGGGGGCCCTATGGTGACATTCGCGACGTTGTTGGTTGCGAAGACCAGTTCCGCAACGCATTTTTGCTCGGATGTGTGGGCGCGTGGAGTCTGCACCCCGTACAGATTGAGATCGCCAAACGCGTCTTCTCCCCCGAGGTCGCCGACGTCGAACATGCCAAGGAAGTCGTCGAAGCGATGGGTGACGGCAGCGGAGCGGTCATGATCGACGGCAAGATGGAAGACGACGCCTCAGCCAAACAGTGCGTGGTCATGCTTGACCTCGCCAAACAGCTCGCCGAACGGGACCCCGAACTAGCCAAAGCCTATGGTTTTTGACCGCTAAGGAAATCACCATGACCGATGCCATATTGCGGCCACGCCGTTCCGTCCTTTACATGCCAGGCGCCAACGAACGCGCCCTCGAAAAGGCCAAGGCGCTCGACGTCGACTCCCTGATCCTCGACCTTGAGGACTCCGTTTCTCCCGATAGCAAAGCCGAGGCCCGCGACCGTGTATGCGCAGCAGCGCAATCGGGTGAATACGGCTACCGCGAGGTCGTCATCCGCACCAATGGCACCGACACGCGGTGGCACACCGATGACCTGACTGCCGCGGCCAAAGCGGGCCCCGCCGGCATCTTGGTACCGAAGGTCAATTCAGCCGACGAAGTGCATCAGATCGAAGCCGCGATCGACAAGGCCGGCGCACCAGACAGCACGCTCATCTGGGCGATGATCGAGACACCGAGCGCGATCCGGAAGGTCTACGAGATAGCGGCGGCCAGTGAACGCCTCGCCGTCCTGGTCATGGGCACCAATGATCTCGTCGCTGAACTCCATGCCGACCACATTGCCGGCCGAGCGCCGATCCTCACTGCACTGTCACAAGCGTTGCTGGGTGCCCGCGAGGCCGGCAAAGCGATCCTTGACGGCGTCTACAACGATGTCAAGAACGCCGAGGGCTTCGAGTGCGAATGTATCCAGGGCCGTGATTTCGGCTTCGACGGCAAGACGATCATCCATCCCTCGCAGATCGAACCGGCCAATCGGGTTTTCGCCCCATCGTCGGAGGCTATCGACCAGGCAAGCGAAATCATCGAAGCGTTCGGCGAAGCCACCGACGGGGGCAAGGGCGTCGCCACCGTGAACGGCAAGATGATTGAAAACTTGCACGTACGTGATGCCGAACGCATCCTCGCCCTTGCCGAGGCCATCAAGCGCGACTGATGGCCTCGGCCTACTGGAAGCGGCGCATCACCGATGCGTCCCTCCAGTCCGGCTGATCGAGCCGCGGCTTAGAGTCGCGACGCTCGGATTCGAGCCAGACATCCTTGTCCGATTCGGACAGCGAATCCCAGGAGCGCGCAGGCTTTATCCGCGGTGCCTTCCTTTTCCGCAAAGCCATGTTGTTCACCCCCTCGGTGTCGTCGAGGGCGGTTGCGGTCAGACGTTGAGTTGTCACATATACGGTCGTCATCGTGCGCCTCCTTTCAGGCTGGTTGGTCGGAAGATTCGGGCAACAAAAAAGCCGCCTCGGAAATGGATTCCGAAGCGGCACGCGTAGCGCAAAAATTTGGACTACGTCAGGACTCCAGAAGACACACCGGTTGCGAGCACGGCAAAATCACGCGTCGTGCTGACTCGATTGATAAACAATGTGCTCACCCCTTTTCGTCTTCGTTGGAAGCGTTGACAATAGCGCACCGCAATGACTCGTGGCAACAACGATGCGTAGGCAACTGCGAACCTTCAGCGCTCATACAGGTAGGCATCGCGCACCCGCAACGATCCCATTCCAACATTGCCGGTCACGCGTATGAGCGGCTTGCCGGCCTCGTTGTGGCGCCCCCGGTCGTTGCGGACTGTACCCATGGTCGTGCGCACCCGATCGCAAATGACCGCCCACCCTTCGGGCACGATCAAGATGACGCTGCCCATACCGGCCACTATTTTGATGTCAACAATGGCATGGCGACAGTTGGCCTTACGGAAGTCGAGTTTGATGTCGCCGATCATCGGTTTGACAGTGACGGTACGCGGCACCACCCACGCGCCGGAACGCCGAACGTCGCTCAGCACGGCATCGACGATGAGTTCGTCGTGACCGGTGAGCTCGTATGCCGCAGGCAGGTCAGCGACGACCTCATCGAGATCGGCGTAGGTCTTCGCGGCAAAGGCGCTTTCGAGCCGATCGTCGAGTTCGGACAAGCTAAGCCGGCCCTCGCCAGCAGCAATACGCAGTATCTCCGAGACCCGGTGCCGGTCGTCATCGCTTGCCCGCATGTTACTGGTGTCCATCGTCCAATCAGCGTATACGCAAGTTGGATCAATCAAAGTCGAGCCGCTCGTCGATCTGATCGCGCGTGAACCCGCTGGCATACAACAGGTCGGCGGCAAGTGAACGCACTTGCGAGACGGTTGCCGCACTGTTGAGCGATGCAGCCTCGGGAAGAGCGAGGGTGGCGATGCGGGCGGCAGCAACGAGTTCACGCTGCGCTTCTGCGAAGTCGTCGCGCTCGGCAAGGTCACCGGCAAAGATGCGGACCGCTTTGGCCAGCGCCTCCACCGCGAGGTCCATCGACGCCGGCGGCTTTTCGCCGTGGCGCACCATCGTGGCCACCTTGCGGGCAAGCATGCGCGCATCGCGGCCCGCGTAGTCGATACGCCGGATCGAGCTGAAATAGAGCT
>JBBSRT010000006.1:0-27755 GCA_038242765.1 Propionibacteriales bacterium | reverse complement strand
GTTCTTTGACGTTGGCTATGAAGACCTTGACGACCGCAAGTGACACATCAGCCTCGAGCAGGGCGATCCTGATCTCGCGGGCCGTGGCATCGATATCGGCTTCGGTGAGTTTGCCCTTGCCGCGCAGGTTCTTGAACGTGGATTGCAGGCGATCTTGCAAAGTGTCGAACATGAGGTTGGCTGAGGTCCTTGGTCTGTAGAACGTAGGTGAGCTCAGCCTAACGGTTCAGGGCACATCAATCACGGCGGAGCCTCAACGCAAGGCGTTCTCTGACATCTTCGCCGTTGAGTTCGATTGGTGCGCTGACGTCGTGCCCGCGATGCCTATTCAGGCCGGTAGTTAAGCTCGACGCGCCGATTGAGCTTACGGTTGGCTTCGGAGTCGTTGGGGACCGCCGGATCGGTCTCACCCTTGCCGACGACGGTGAACCGATAGTCCCCGGACAGCAGGGGTTTGAGTGCTTTGGCCACGGCCTGGGCACGTTGACGCGACAAGGTCAGTCCGTGTGCAGCACTACCTAAGTCATCGGTGTAGCCGACGACCTTGAGGGGTCCTGGCCCGCTTGAGGTGAACCGGTCCGCGATGTCCTTGAGCCGCGATCGGGCGGCCTTGCGCAACTCGGCACTGTCCTTGTCGAACAGCACCTCGGACCGCAGCGTGACGTGGACCTGCTCGTCACGTTCCTCGACCTTCGCAGCACCGGCGACGTCAGCGGTACCGGTTTCGATGTCCAGCACTGGTGCGACGATCTCACGTACGTTGTCATTGCCGCCCTTGGCTAGCGCTGCACCACCTGGCACCAGCAGGGACGAGGCTGCGACCAGCGTGACAATGCCGAGTCTGACCGGTTTGGTGACATCAGCTGAGCGCGACACCTGTGACCGTCCCGAAGAAGGGAAATATCAAGTCGATGGACGACACCGATTTTGCGGGCGCCGCGTAGGTTGAGCTGAACGTCATCGTCTCCGCCGGGCCGATGAAAACGCCCGCCAGCCCCCGGCTGCACAAACAATTGCCGGCGCCGTCGCTGGCCGCCAAGTACAACTGTTTGCTCGTCGGATCGACCAGTTTGACACCGTCGACCGACCAGCCTCCGCGGTCGCTGGAATCGCCATCGCCGTCGCTGAAGTTCTGGCCGATCGGGAAGCGGTCCTCGGACTCGTCGGTGCGGGTGAGGCTGAAGTTGACGTTGGTCAATTCGCCGGAGCGTTTGACTGGGTAGACCTTGAGGGTGATCTTGAACCCGTCGACGTCGGCGGTCCGCTCGGCGACGGGCTCCCCCATCGACTTGTCCGGAGTACCCGACGCCGCCGTTGGTGCTGCCGAGCTAATCGGTTTGTCGCCCGGTTCTTTCTCAGCGTCGTTGGACGAACAACCGACGAGTGCCAACATTACGACGACAACAGTGGCCAAGGCTTGAAGTCTCTTCACGAGTTCCCCGTACGTTCGTTTTGGTTTCTCGCGAAAGTCTAGGACACCGGCGGCGGGCTCAGTGCACTCAGCGGCTCACCAAGTTGAAACAGGTGGTCGGGTCACCACTGCTCTTCTGCACTGGTGGAGGAAGGCGAGGTTCTCTTTGTCGAATCCAGCGAACTTCGCGCTGTTGCACTCGGTACAGTGCTTGATCTCATCGTGGTCGGTCGTCGTCGCCGATTGCGATGCGTTGTGTCCTCCCGCGCTTTGGATCTTCGCCTGACTGCCAGTTTGCTTATGCACTCGCTGGGGATCGCTGTGCAACTTTTGCGCTACTGAGACCGCTGCTAGCTGTTGCAGGAGGTGAAGAAGGCCATAGAAACCGCCAATTTCGAGGTCGTAAACCGCGGCGCTGTCAGCCCAGGAGCGCGTCGACGAATTCGACCGGGTCGAAGGGCGCGAGGTCATCGGCGCCCTCACCGAGCCCAACGAATTTGACCGGGACACCGAGTTCGCGCTGCACCGAGATCACGATGCCGCCCTTCGCGGTACCGTCGAGTTTGGTCAACACGACGCCGGTGACATCGACGACGTCAGAGAACACGCGGGCCTGGGTCAAGCCGTTCTGGCCAGTCGTCGCATCAATCACCAGCAACACCTCGGTGACCGGCGCAACCTTCTCGATGACACGCTTGATCTTGCCGAGTTCATCCATGAGCCCAGACTTTGTATGGAGCCTTCCGGCGGTATCGACCAACACGCTGTCGAAATTTTCTTCCAAACCGCGCTTGACCGCTTCGAAGCCGACACTGGCCGGATCGCCGCCTTCGGGGCCGCGCACTGTCACCACACCGACTCGTTCACCCCAGGTCTGCAGCTGATCGGCCGCTGCTGCTCGAAACGTGTCGGCAGCGCCGAGCAAAACCGTCCGTTCACCGGCCACCAGCACTCGAGCGAGCCGACCAACCGTGGTTGTCTTGCCGGTGCCGTTGACGCCGACGACGAGGACGACACCAGGTTTTCCATCGGCGCCGGTAGCGGCCAAGGAACGATCAGTGTCTTCACCAACGGCAGCGATGAGTTCTTGTCGAAGCACGTCCTTGGCGAGGCCTGCATCCTTGACGCCTTCGACCCGAAGCCTCGTACGCAACCTCTCGACGAGCTCCTCAGTCGGGCGCACCCCCACGTCGGCGGCCAGCAGGGTGTCTTCGATTTCTTCCCACGCATCATCATCCAGGTGGTCTCGTCCCAGGATCGCCAACAGGCCGGCACCTAGCAGTCCTTGTGAACGAGACAGACGGTCGCGCAAACGCGCCAGTCGACCCTGCGGTGTCTCGGGACGTTCAAGGGTCGAAACCTGTTCCTCGACCAGCCCATCATCGGTGATCTCAAACTCGGGGAGCTCGGGGTGGTCGATCTCGCGGTGGGCGATCTGGCCAGCCACATCGGGCGGTGGCAACTCTCGTTGCCGCGAGATCACGACGCCGACAACAACGCCAATGACGACAACAGCAGCGGCAATCATGGCGACGAGGAGCAGGAGGGACCTAGTCATTCGTCGATCCTAAAGGGGTCTCCGCGGTGAGTCGGCGTGCCACTCCGAATCCATCAACGTCCGCCACCTTCGTAACGTCATCCCGTACGAGGACCTGGGTCCGCGTGCGTGATGGCGTTAATTGAGGAGCAGCGGTTCGACGGCCGCACGGATCGCTGGCGGCACCGCGGTGACCGCACGTTCGGTCCGGGTTACATAGACATGCACGAACCGGCCGATCGCAGCCGGCTCATCACTCTCGCCCTGGAACAGGCCGATGCGGTAGACAATGCTCGAATCGCCCAACTTTTCGACAGCGAGCCCGGCATGCACATCGGCGGGGAAACGCAGTGCCCGCAAAAATTGGCAACTCGTCTCAGCGACCACTCCCACGGCATCGAGTTCGCGTATGTCGCGGCCACTGGCACACATCAGGTGGCCATTGACCGCCGTGTCGAAGAATGAGTAGTAGACGACATTATTGATGTGTCCGTAGACATCCTCGTCCTCCCACCTCGTCGATATGGTCCGCAGTCGAGGGAAGTCGCCGCGCCGATGCGGGGCACTCATACGCGATCGTCTTCGCGCAACCGCTGGCTGATGACGGCCGAGACACCGTCGCCGCGCATCGAGACACCGTAGAGCGCATCAGCGACTTCCATCGTGCGTTTTTGGTGGGTGATGACAATGAGTGTGGATTTTTCGCGAAGCTCCTCGTAAATCTCGAGGAGGCGACCCAGGTTGGTGTCGTCGAGGGCGGCTTCAACTTCATCGAGGATGTAGAACGGGCTCGGCCGTGCTTTGAACAATGCCACCAGGAACGCCACCGCCACGAGTGACCGCTCGCCACCAGAAAGCAACGAGAGCCGTTTGACCTTTTTGCCCGGCGGCCGGGCTTCGACCTCGATGCCGGTGGTGAGCATATTTTGCGGATCGGTGAGGATCAGTCGGCCTTCGCCTCCTGGGAACAACCGCGAAAACACATCGGCGAATTCACGTTCGGTGTCGTACCACGCCTGGGTGAAAACCTGCTCGACACGTTCGTCGACGTCCTCGATGATTTCGAGCAAATCCTGCCGGGTCCGTTTGAGGTCATCAAGCTGTTCAGACAAAAACTTGTGCCGCTCCTCCAGCGCCGAAAACTCCTCCAGCGCCAGCGGATTGACCTTACCCAGCATCGCCATCGCTCGTTCGGCCGTTTTGAGCCGGACGACCTGTTCGTCGCGCACAAAAGGTATTGCCTTACCCGCTTCGGGCTCGTTGCCGCCAGCTGGCACCAAGTAAACCGGGACCAGGGTTTGCGGACCGTATTCGCTGATCAGCGATTCGGCCTCAAGACCGAGCTCTTCGAGTGCTCGTTGCTGGAGCGCTTCGATGCGCATGCGTTGCTCGGCGCGGGCTAGTTCGTCACGGTGCACCGAGTCGGTGAGCCGGTCGAGCTGCGTGGTGAGGTCACGAATTTCATCGCGCACGGTGCGCAGTTGTTCTTCACGCCCGACACGGCCCTGTTCGATGGTTGCGCGCAGCTGCGAAGCCGATTCGATGGAGGTATCGAGGCGCTTTGAGACCTCGTCGCTGGCGGCGATGACAGCACGCGCGGCATCGGCTTCGCGACGCCCGCGTTCGCGTCGCTCGCGGGCTCTGATGCGCGCGGCTCGCTCCGCCTGAGCTGCCTTGAGCAACGACTCGGCGCGACCTGCGAGCGCTTTGGCACGCTCTTCGCACGTGCGCAAGGCCAGTCGCGCGTCGGTCTCAGCCCGACGTGCTTCGGTCGCAGCGAGCGATTTTGCCTCGAGGTCTTCGGTTTCGGGCTCCTCATCGGGTGCGGCCTCGGCCTGATTGAGCCGGTCCTCAAGTTCGGCGAGCCCCGACACATCGTGGTCGCGGGCCGTCGTGGCCGCTTCTATCGCAGCGACCAGTCGATCTGCTTCGGCTTTGGCGGCTCGGGAGGCGGAACCGAGGTTGCCCAGATTTTCGACGACGGCGGCCATTCGGGCATCGGATTCGTGCAACTTGTCCAGGGCGACCTCGGCGCGGGCGTGTGCGTCCTTCTTGCGTTCGATGAGGCGGACACGTTCGAAGCGCAACCGTTCAAGCGTCGACGTTGCCTCGGTAAGCGCGCGTTCAGTGTCATCGATGGCGGCCTGCACCTCGATGAGGCTTTGACCCGATATGGAACCCCCCGACGCAAAGTGTGCGCCCAGCAGATCGCCGTCACGCGTCACGGCCACGACATCGGATGCGGCATGGACCAGTTCACGTGCTTCGTCGAGGGATTCAACGATGGCCGTCTTGAACAACAGACGACGCAACGCGCCACGCAAGGAGTCTGGCGCATCGACAACATCGACGGCGTAAACAGCGGAATCGGGCAATCCGGGCCACGTTGAATCATCGACGTCGCCGCCGCCGAGCAACAATCCTGCCCGCCCGAGGTCTTCAGACTTCAGCCGACGCATGGCCGCGATGGCCGAGTCGACATGTTGTACCGCGATCGCATCGGCAGCGCTACCCAATGCAGATGCCACGGCGGTCTCGAAACCGTTGCGTACGGTCAACAGCGCGGCAACCGAACCCAGCACACCACTGACCTTGTCATTCGTGGCAAGCAGAGCCCCTGCACCATCTTTGCGCGACATGCCGAGTTCGAGAGCCTCTTTGCGCGCAGCCAGTCCTGCATGAGCACGCTCGGCCTGCTGCGTCGCAACTGCATGTCTGGCCAGTTGCTCGACGAGGCTCTCATAAAGATTTTGAGCTTCTTCGTGCTCGTCATCGAGTCCGCTTTCACCGGCGTCGAGACCAGCCACCTGAGTTTCAAGCGTCGTGAATTCATTTTGCGACTTGGCCGCGCGCTGCATGGCCTGCTCGCGCGCTTCGGTGAGCCGGCCGATCTCGTCGTCGGCGCCGGCGGCGCGACTCTTGAGCGAATTGACCTGGCCATGAAGACGGGCCAGACCTTCGCGTCGGTCGGCCGCAGCTCGCATCCGGCCGGCAACGCGGCGTTCCTCGGCCGCGTATGCACTTTCGGCTCCGTGCCGGTGATCGATCACTGCTTCGAGCTGTGCGGCGGCGCTATCGAGTTCTCCGGCGAGATGTTGTTGCTCGTCGTTGACGCGAGCGGCGTCGGCTTCGAGTTCTTCGGGATCTCTGCCGGTCCGATCCTCGGGCGCCTGTGACGTCGCGAGGCGGACACGTTCGTTGGCGAGACCAGCCGTGCCACGCAGCCGCTCCCGCAAGCTCGACAGGCTGTACCAGGTCTCCTGAGCGGTAGAAAGTCTGGGCGCATCGGCACGCAACTCGTCCTCGAGTTGGCGTTCACTCTTGCGTGCCGTTGCCATGCCCGCTTCGGCAGCGGCACGACGTTCCTTGAGCGCGGTTTCGTCGGCGAGGTCGCTGGCAAGTGCCTGGCTTGCCGTGGCGATGTCATCGGCGAGCAGTCGGGCGCGAGCATCGCGGACATCAGCTTGAATGACGGCGGCACGCCGAGCGACGTCTGCCTGCCGGCCCAGAGGTTTGAGTTGACGTCGCAACTCCGCCAGCAGATCACCCAATCGGGTCAGGTTGCCCTGAGTGGCGTCGAGCTTGCGTACCGCCTTCTCTTTGCGTTTACGATGTTTGAGGACACCGGCCGCCTCCTCAATGAAGCCGCGACGTTCTTCGGGCGTAGCTCTTAACACGCTGTCGAGTTGGCCTTGTCCGACGATGACATGCATTTCGCGGCCGATACCCGAATCGCTGAGGAGTTCTTGAACATCGAGCAGTCGGCAGGTATTGCCGTTGATCGCATACTCAGAACCGCCGTTGCGGAACATCGTACGGGCGATCGTGACCTCGGAATATTCGATCGGCAAGGCACCGTCGGAGTTATCGATGGTCAGAACGACCTCGGCACGACCCAGCGGAGCACGCCCCGAAGTGCCCGCAAAGATGACATCCTCCATCTTGCCGCCGCGCAGAGTTTTGGCGCCCTGCTCCCCCATGACCCACGATAATGCGTCGACGACATTGGATTTGCCCGAACCGTTGGGACCGACGACGCACGTGATGCCCTGTTCAAGTTGGAGCGTCGTGGACGAGGCAAAGGATTTGAACCCACGGAGCGTCAGGCTCTTGAGGTACAACGTGGGCTCCTGCTCAGCTGAGACAATGGCGTCTTCGCCAGCGTAGTAGGTGGCGTCGTCAGCGCGCGAGAGGCGCCAGCAACTGATCGCTGCTGACCTTCACGAGATCGCGCCCCAAGATGTCGTTCTCGATCTTGAGCCTGAGCGTTTCGGCTTCGAGTTCGCGGACCCGACGGCGGAGGCGGGCGGTTTCGCGGTTTTGCTCGACGGTGGGACCACCGACAAATCCCATCAATGCTTTTGCCATGAACGACGCCTCCGAGGAATGGTGAGGGCACGAGCGTGCCGTCTCTCAATATCCCACTCCAACGGCTGGAGGGTCAAATCAGCGGTGTTGCCTAGACTCGGCACCGTGAACGAACTCTTTGCACCGCCGGGCGCCAATTGGCAACACGTCTCGACCAGGTTGTGCGATGTACGACGCGTGATGATTGTGGGGTTGTGTGCGACGGTCGCGGTTGCTGCGGTGCTGGTGGTACTTTTTTTTAGCCGCTCATGGTGGCTCGCCGCTCTCATCGTGATGTGGGTAGCTGCGATCGGCGCTTGGGGATGGTTTTGGGCCGCCGCCAACCAGCAGAGCTGGGGTTACGCCGAAAACGGCGAAGACCTCGTTGTCACGAGCGGCGTCATGTTCAAGCGCCTTGTCGCGGTGCCCTACGGTCGCATGCAGTTCGTGGATGTGAGCGCAGGACCTCTGCACCGGGCATACGGCATTGCTTCGGTCACCCTTCATACCGCCAGCACCGAGACAGCCGCCACAATCCCTGGTCTCGCGGCCGCTGAAGCGACCCGGTTGCGCAACCGGTTGACCGAGTTGGGCGAAGCTCATGGCGCCGGTATCTGAGCGCAGCGATGGACTGCGCACGCATGGAGCGTCGTGGCTCGTCCAAGGTTTGTTGTGGGGTGCAACCGCTGCCGCCGGCGCTCTTGGTGCGATCGGTGCTCAAGGCGGCGAGATCTTGCGTCTGGCCATCAGTGTCGTCGGCGCATTCATTCTGGGAGTCGGTGCAGGATTCGCGTCGTGGTGGTTCACGCGCTATGTGATCGACGGCTCCGAAGTCCGCATCAGCAGCGGTGTCCTGACTAAAAAATCACGTCGCATACCCTACGAGCGGCTTCAATCAGTCGACATCGTCGAACCCCTGCTAGCACGATTACTCGGTTTGGCAGAGTTGCGCATCGAGGTTGCCGGCGGATCGGACTCGAAGGCATCCCTGCGCTTCCTGAAACTCGAAGACGCCAAAGAGTTACGGACTACCCTCCTGGAGCGTGCGCAAAGGGTCGATGCGACAGCCGGTGACGACAGTCTGCTTGTTGGAGACAATCTGGTCGGCGAGCCTGTTGATGCAGAGGTGATCGCCCGAGTGCCGCCCGAACAGATCATGATCGGCACACTCCTGTCCCTGGATTTCGTCCTCGCCGTTGTCCTCGCCGTCGCATTGTTGGTCAGTGCCCTGTGGTTCGAGTTCTTCATCGCCGCAGTGGGTGGCATCATTCCCGTCGTGGGCGCGCTCGTCCAAATCATCGGGAAGCGAGTCATTGCTCAATGGGGATTCACCCTGACCCGCACCGACCAGGGCTTGCGCATCCGCCGCGGGTTGCTCTCGCGCACTTCACAAACCGTCCCGTTCGACCGCGTTCAGGGCGTTTCGATCAAAGAGCCGTTCGTATGGCGTCGGTTCGGCTGGCAGCGTCTCGAAGTCGATATCGCCGGTTACGCTTCCGACAACGATTCGACCAGGTCAGAATCATCGTCCATTTTGTTGCCGATCGCCGATGCAGCATTGGCCCAACACGTCCTCGAACAACTCATCCCCGGCATCGCCGCCGACCTACCAGAGGCGTTGCGACCGCCTCGCGAATCGCGATTATTTGCGCCCATCGGCTGGAAGTTTCGCGCCGTCGCGGCTGGCCCCAAAGTCTTCGTCGCACGCAGCGGCTGGATTCAGCGCACCACCGACATTGTGCCTCATCACAAGACGCAATCGGTCTCGCTGGCTCAAGGTCCACTTCAACGCCGTCTCGGTCTCGCGACGATCGAGGTCCATACGCCGAAGGGGCCCGTCAATGCGCGCGGCAAGAACCTCGAAGCCGCTCCCGCCCGGCTCATGGTTTTTGACCAATTGCAGCGCGCCAGGGCAGCGCGCGCCCTAGGCCGTTAGCGGGTTCACCCGCCGGACGTGGCGACCTCGGCGCCGGCGTCCATCGCGCCGACGAGCTCGCGCGAGTTTAACCAGCCGTCAGGCACACTGACACGCTTGGGACTGCCTTGGCGTCCGCGTGGAGTGCCGAGCTCAGCGACCGGATAAGCCTCGCCCGGATCGAGTTCGGCCAGCAGGTCATCAAGTGCGGCCAACGACGAAATCAGTCCGAGTTGTTGGCGGAGCGTCCCGCCGGCACGGAAACCTTTGAGATACCAGGCAATGTGCTTGCGGAACTCGACGCTTCCGCGCTCTTCACCCATGAGCTCGGCCAGGAGTTCGGCATGGCGGCGCATAATCGCCGCGACCTGCCCAAGAGTCGGGAGTTCGGTGAGGGTCTGTCCGTTGAAGGCGGCCGCCAAGTCTGCGAAAAGCCATGGTCGTCCGAGGCATCCGCGTCCCACGACCACGCCGTCGCAACCGGTGTGGTCGACCATACGCAGTGCATCGGCGGCTTCCCAAATGTCGCCATTGCCCAGCACTGGAATGTCGACCGACTGCTTCAGGGTGGCAATTGCGTCCCAATCGGCGCGGCCCGAATAATGCTGTGCTGCAGTGCGACCGTGAAGCGCAATCGCAGCACAACCGGTTTCTTGGGCTATGCGCCCAGCATCGAGATAGGTCAGATGCTCCTCGTCGACCCCCTTGCGAGTCTTCATGGTGACCGGAACACCGTAGGGGCGCGCCGCTGCCACCGCTGCGCTCAGGATCTCGGCCAGCAGCGTGCTCTTCCAGGGCAGCGCCGCACCGCCGCCCTTGCGTGTCACCTTGGGCACCGGGCACCCGAAGTTAAGATCGACATGGTTCACGCCGTGTTCGGCACACAGGATGCTGACGGCCTTACCAATGTATTCAGGATCCACCCCATACAGCTGCACCGAACGAATCGACTCAGTCTCGGCGAAGGTCAACATGGCAAGGCTTGTGCGGTCGCCCTCGACGATGCCCCGCGAGGTGATCATCTCGCAAACATAGAGACCGGCACCCTGTTCGCTGCACAGCCGCCGGAATGCCGCATTTGTAACACCGGCCATCGGTGCGAGCACGACCGGGTTGGAAACTTCGATGTTGCCCAGTTGCAACACTCGCGGCAGCACGGTGGACGTCATGCTCCCATTGTCGCAAACCTTCACGACGACATACGAATCGATTGCCAAAGCGCCGCTCTGTACGACGTTGCGAGCCGATCAGGGTTTCCAGGAGATGGGCTTGTCCATGTCGGTGGTCTGCAGATCGATCGAGACCAATGTTGTTCCCTCAGGCACGAGGAACACGAGGCAGACCTTCACGTCTGCACCGGGCAGCATGCTCTTGGGCAACGTTCGCGGCTGACACTTTTTGAAGTCGCCGACGATCTCGTTGGGTGGGGTGATCGAGTTGGATGAGTCGTGGGCATAAAGCGGCACAGCCGAGCCACCGATGCCGGCCGGCCCCTCGTTCTTGACAACCGCCTGTACGTAATAGGGCGTGGCCTTCGAAGACTTGTCGTCGAGTGAAAAGAACTTGAAATCTTTGATCTTGCCCTTGGTGACCTTGCCAAGAGTGACGTCTATCGCACTTCGGGCGTTGTCCGACACGCGATAAACCACGGTGGCCGGCTTGCCCTGAGCAATTGTCGTGCCCGTCTTGGTCAGCGTCACTTTGGCCGGCACGTCAAAACCCTTTGGCGTCGGCGTCGCCGCCGGTTTGGATGCGGTGCTGCACCCGGCAAGCAGGAGCAAAGCTGCCAGCACAAATAGGGGCTTAAGCGCCGATCCTCGTACCTTCACCGTCACAGTCTCCCGCACCAGCGATTCAGCAACCGATGAGACGCGCCGCCAGATAAGCACTGACCTGGTCGAGGGCCACGCGCTCCTGCACCATCGAATCGCGCTCGCGCACCGTCACCGCCTGATCGTCGAGAGTGTCGAAATCGATCGTGATGCAAAACGGCGTGCCAATCTCGTCCTGACGACGGTAGCGGCGGCCAATTGCACCGGCATCGTCAAAATCGACATTCCAGTGTTTACGCAACTCAGCGGCCAGATCGCGGGCTTTGGGCGATAACTTCTCGTTACGCGACAGCGGCAACACCGCTGCTTTGCAAGGCGAAAGCCGCGGATCCAGCTTGAGCACGGTGCGTTTGTCGACTCCGCCCTTTGAATTGGGCGCCTCGTCCTCGGCATAGGCGTCGACAAGGAAAGCCATCATCGACCGATTAACTCCGGCCGCAGGCTCAATCACGTATGGTGTCCAGCGTTCGTTCGCCTCTTGATCGAAGTAGGACAGGTCTTGGCCCGAATATTCACTGTGGGTCTTGAGGTCGAAGTCGGTGCGGTTGGCGACGCCTTCGAGTTCACCCCACTCAGAGCCCTGAAAACCGAACCGATATTCGATGTCGACCGTTCGCTTCGAGTAGTGCGAGAGCTTTTCTTTCGGGTGTTCGAACAACCGCAGGTTGTCGGAAGTGACACCGAGGTCGGTGTACCAGTCCATTCGGTTTTGGATCCACGTGTCATGCCACTCCTCGTCCGTGCCGGGCTTGACGAAGAACTCCATCTCCATCTGCTCGAACTCGCGGGTGCGGAAGATGAAGTTGCCCGGAGTGATCTCGTTGCGGAAACTCTTGCCAATCTGTCCGATGCCGAAGGGTGGTTTTTTGCGGGCACTGGTCATCACATGATTGAAGTTGACAAAGATGCCCTGAGCGGTTTCGGGCCGCAAGTAGTGCAGGTTCTCTTCACTGTCGACCGGCCCGAGATAGGTTTTGAGCAATCCATTGAACATCCGCGGCTCTGACCATGACTCTTTTGCCCCGCAGTTGGCGCACGCGATTTTCGCGGTGTCGACCGAGTCGGGATCGGCAATGTTCTTCTTCTGCGCGTATGCCTCCTGCAGGTGATCTTCGCGATAGCGCTTGTGGCAGTTTTGGCATTCGATCAGGGGGTCGACGAAAGCTGCCAAGTGACCCGATGCGCTCCATACCGCCGTAGGCAATATCACTGACGAGTCGAGGCCCACGATATCGTCGCGTCCGGTGACCATGGAGCGCCACCACTGGCGCTTGATGTTTTCTTTGAGCTCGACGCCGAGCGGCCCATAGTCCCACGCCGACTTGGTGCCGCCGTAGATTTCGCCGCACGGAAAGACAAAACCACGACGCTTGCAAAGACTGACGACGGTATCGATGATCGAGGACGCCACGAGTAAATATTCTCCATCCGGCTGGTTGTCGGCGGGCTTTGTGCGCCATCCAAATGACGTGCACCCAGGTAAGCGGCGAGCATATCGCACAGTCGCGGCTCGACCCGCCGTTGGAGCCCTCATCCAAAACCGCAGCATCCTGCCTCGACTGCGAGCTCGGTGATTTGACAATCATTGCCACTCTGATGAAAATGATTGTCATGATGAAAACCGTTTTGCTCGGCGCTCTGGGCGTCGGCGTGATCGCGCTGAGCGCCTGTGGCCCCTCCGGCGACGCAGGATCGGATGACATTAGCATCGTTGCGGCTTCCTATCCTTTCGCGTTTGTGGCCCAAGAGGTGGTCGGCGACCATGCCACGGTGCAAAACCTCACCAAACCCGGCGCCGAACCCCATGACCTTGAGCTTCGGCCCAAACAGGTTGCCAGCGTCCAGTCCGCCGACCTCCTGGTCTATTCGCAGGGTTTTCAGCCCGCCGTCGATGCGGCCGTCGACCAGGCCGGACTGCCAACGGAGCACGTCGTGGACGCTGCCGAGATGGTGCAGGAGCGGCACGCTGACCCCCATACCTGGCTCAATCCGCTCAATCAGGCCAAACTTGCCACGGCCATCGCGACCAAACTCGCCAAAATCGACCCCGATCATGCGCGCGACTATCGATCAAACGGTCGACAACTCAGCGCCAGACTGATCGCCCTGGACGACAAGTTCACCAACACGCTCAAGCATTGTGACTTACGCACCATCGTCACGAGCCATGCCGCCTTCGGTTATCTGACCGAACGCTATGACCTGCGCCAAATCGCCATCGCGGGCATCAATCCCAGCAGCGAACCCGCACCCTCCCAACTGGCCGACATTGCTGACCTTGTCCGCACGGAGAACATCTCTACGATCTTCACCGAATCATTGGCAAGCCCGGCCATCGCCAAAACGGTCGCATCGGAGACGGGCGCCAAATTGGACACCCTCGATCCCATCGAAGGCTTGAGCGCCAAGACCGCCGACGAAAACTACCTCACCCTGATGCAAAAGAATTTGCGCGCCATCGCAACGGCGAACAACTGTTCATGAAACCCTTCCTTTCGGTCAATGACGTCACCGTCCATCTGGGCGGCCGACCCGTGGTCGACCACGTTGACCTCGAGGTCCGCGCCGGCGAATTCGTCGCACTACTGGGCACCAACGGATCTGGCAAGTCAACACTGGTCCGCGCTTGCGTCGGCCTCGTGCCGGTCACCAGCGGAAGTATTGAACTCTTTGGTACGGCGTTGCCAAAGTTCCGATCCTGGCATCGGGTCGGTTATGTGCCACAACGCTCCAACGCCACCTCCGGGGTCCCGGCGACCGTCTACGAAGTCGTCATGAGCGGCCGCCTCGCCAGGCGCAGGCTTTTCGGCGCCCGCAACCAAGCCGATATTGAAGCCGTTTCGGCTGCCGTCGAGCAAGTGGGCCTCCTGAGCCGATTGCGTGACCCGGTAACCGACCTGTCCGGCGGCCAGCAACAACGTGTGCTCATCGCCCGGGCACTGGCAGCACAAGCAGAACTCCTGATCATGGACGAACCCACAGCCGGCGTCGACCACGCCAACCAGGATGTGCTGGCCGACCTGTTGGGGCGCCTCGTCCACGACGGGACCTCAATCCTGCTCGTCGAGCACGAACTGGGTGCCCTTGAGCCGCTCATCGACCGAGCAGTTGTTTTGCGCGACGGCGCCGTCGTCTACAACGGTTCGGTTGATGATGTCGCGGTTCACGAGCATTCGCACATGCATCCCCATACGGCGCAGCCCGACAAGCCCGGCAGTCTCAGTGGCGAGGGGATCTGGCGCTGATGCTCGACCTCTTGAATTATCCCTTCATGCAGCGGGCAATCCTGGCCGCAGTACTCACCGGCCTCACCGCGCCGGCGATCGGCACCTATCTCGTGCAGCGAAGACTCGCGCTCCTGGGCGACGGCATCGGCCACGTCGCGCTGACCGGCGTCGCACTCGGCTTGCTCACCGGCATCGCCCCACTTGTCACCGCGGTTATCGTAGCGGCGATTGGCGCTATCGTCATCGAACTGTTGCGTTCCTACGGTCGTACGAGCGGCGACGTCGCACTGGCGATGCTCTTCTATGGCGGCATCGCTGGCGGTGTGTTGCTGACCAACCTCGCCGGCGACTCGGCAGCAACATTGCAGGGCTACCTTTTTGGTTCCATCACGACGGTGTCGAGCTCGGACCTGTGGCTCGTGGCCATTTTGGGGGCCATCGTTCTCATTTTGGCAATCGGGCTGTCTCCGCAACTTTTTGCGGTGTGCCAAGACGAAGAACACGCCCGTGTCAGCGGCGTGCCAGTCCGCGTTTACGGGATCTTGTTGGCCGTGTTGGCGGCGGTCACGATCACCGTGGCCATGCGCACCGTCGGCCTGCTTTTGGTTTCGGCGCTCATGGTGGTGCCGGTTGCGACCGCTCAGCAAATCACCCGCAGCTTCCGTACAACGTTCAGCGCAGCCATGGTGATCGGGCTCGCCGCCGCGCTGACCGGAGTGGTCGCCAGCTATGAGATCGATACCCAGACCGGCCCCACCATCGTCATGGTCGCCCTTGCCGCGTTCGTCATTGCTGCGCCGCTCGGCGCGATCGTACGCTCATGGCGCAACCACCATCGCGTTCATGATCCGCAGTAGAAGGAGTGCCTCCATGGCCGAACCGATCCGCAACACCCGCCAGCGACGGGCCGTCGCCTCCATTGTCGCGGACCTCCATGGCTTCGCCAGCGCTCAGGAGGTCCACGACGCTCTTCGCAAGCGTGGCGACTCCATTGGCCTGTCCACCGTCTATCGCAGCTTGCACGCCATGGTCGACGCAGACGAGATCGACGCCCTACGTGGCGATGACGGCGAAGTCCTTTATCGCCAGTGCAGCGCCGGCCACCATCATCACGTTGTATGTCGCAACTGCGGCAAGGCCGTCGAGATCGAAGGTCCCGCCGTCGAACGATGGGCCATCAAACAGGCCGAGGACCACGGATTCACCGATGTTTCCCATACGCTCGAAATCTTCGGCACGTGCCCCGCGTGCAATCAGCAATAACGCTGCGCTCGGGCGACCGACTGAGCGCCGAGGACGTCTATCTCATCTGGGGTATCCGTGACGCGGTGTTTGCGTTTGAACAACACGTGGATGACGTCGACGTCGACGGACGCGACCTGTTGCCAGCCACCATCCATCTGTGGCTGGCCGACGCTGCCGGTTGCACCAGTTACCTGCGGGTCTTGCGCGAGGCCGACGGTCTTCGCATCGGGCGGGTTTGCACCCGCATCGACGCACGGGGTCGAGGCCTGGCTACCCACCTGATGGCAGAGGTGGCACATCGATTCGATGCCGAACCTCTGCGCCTCAACGCCCAGACCTATCTCCAACACTGGTATGGGCAACTCGGCTACGAGCCTACCGGCTCGAACTTCGACGAGGCGGGCATTGACCATACGCCGATGATCCGCCGGGGACTCAACCGCGCCGACTAATCCCGATCGCCGAGGTTGTCGACCTTCTCGGCGACGCCGCGCTTGTTGGCAGAATCCAGTTTTTTGAACCGTAACAGTGTCGCATTAAACGGAGTGCTGGGATCAAAACCAGCGCTCTTGCGGCGATCGAGACGATTCGCGAGCTTGTCAACGTCGGCGAGGAAATTCTGCAATATCGTGCTGGTCTGCACGGCAAGGTCGTTTTCGCCCGCCGGCACGGGGGCCGCCTCAAATGTGGTCAGCCATTTCTTGTAGGGCTTGCCGAGTCTGTTGCGCACCGGATCGCCATCGCTAAGTGTGCCCTTCGGCAGCATTCGCTGTGGCCGTGCGCTGAAGGGCTTCAAACCGGCTTCGACAAACGTGGCCATCACCTCAGCCTCATCGAGGCGTTTGGCCAAGACGGTCAAGCGCTTCTCGAACCGGGCTGAACGTTCGTGCGCGGCAACGTAGGCCTCAGAATGCGACTTCGCATAAGCGGTGAGTTCGTTGTCCATTACCGGTACGCCAGCCGCCGCAGCCCTGACCGATGTCGACAGGTCGGCGAAGCGGTTGCTGCGGATTGCTGATTCTGCCTCGATGCTGACCGTATCGACGGTCGCCGTTTCGTAGGCCCCAAGCGCGGCGTTGTATGACGTCGCCGCGCGATCGGCTGCTTCGATCTCGGACGAGTGCCGGGCGTTGCTGGTTGCCACCCAAACAATGCCAAGAATCCCGATGAGTGCGATCGCCACCAACGCATAGGTTGCCCTTCTGCTCATTGACGTCCCGCGTGCAGACGCAGACCATAGGTCACCGAATCAAGCAACGCCTGCCACGATGCCTCGATGATGTTCGGCCCGACGCCGACCGTCACCCACGTGTCACGACCGTCGGCAGTTTCGATGAGCACCCGGGTCACCGCATCGGTGCCATGGCCCTGATCGAGGATGCGGACCCGAAAGTCGATCAGGTGGAAGGTTTCGACCTGCGGATAGATACGCTCGATGGCTTGGCGCATCGCGTGGTCCAGGGCATTCACCGGACCGTTGCCCTCGCCAGTGACGACAAGCCGGTTGCCGCCGGCGCTCAATTTGACCGTCGCCTCCGCCAGCGCGGCGCCTGTCGGATCCGACTCGGCGATGACGCGCCACGACTCGACATCGAAAAACGAGGGCCGCTTGCCTTCGACTTCTTCGGCAAGCAGCAGCTCAAATGAGGCGTCGGCCGCCTCAAACGTATAGCCCTGCTGTTCGAGTGTTTTCACCTTGTCCGTCAGTCGTCCCAGCCGTTCGGGGTCGCCGGCGAGATCAAAACCCAACTCCTTGCCCTTGAGTTCGATGGTTGCGCGTCCGGCCATCTCCGAGACGAGCAACCGCATATCGTTTCCGACTTCAAGCGGATCGATGTGTTGATAAAGATTGGCATCGACACGGATCGCGCTGGCATGGAGTCCGGCCTTGTGGGCGAAAGCCGATACGCCGGTATAGGGCTGACGCGCCGACGGCGGATAGTTGGTGACCTCCGAGATGGCGTGGGCGATGCGGGTCGCCTCACGGAGCGAATCGACCGGCAAAACTTTGTGGCCCAGTTTGAGTTCGAGATTAGCCACCACGCTGATCAGGTCGGCGTTGCCGGTGCGTTCGCCATAACCATTGATGCAGCCCTGGACATGGGTGGCGCCGGCCCGCACCGCCGCCATCGAATTGGCCACCGCACAGCCGGTGTCATTGTGGGCATGGATGCCTAACCGCACACCGGTCTCGGCGACTTCGCCGACGATGTCGCCTACCCAGTGCGGAAGCATCCCGCCGTTCGTGTCACACAGGACGGCCACCTCGGCGCCGGACTCTGCAACTGCACGCACCACCTCGAGCGCGTACGCCGAATTGGTGCGATAGCCGTCAAAGAAGTGCTCAAGGTCAACGAAGACGCGTTGCCCTTCGGCCGTCAGATGGCTGACCGTGTCGCGCACCATCGCAAGGTTTTCGGCCAACGTTGTACGCAGTGCAAGCTCAACATGACGATCGTAACTCTTGGCCACCAGGGTGACCACCGATGCACCCGACTCGCGAAGCCGGGCAACTAGCGGGTCGTCGGCGGCGACGGCGCCGGCGCGTCGCGTCGCTCCAAAAGCGGCAAGGGTGGCGTGCTTGAGGTCGAGCTCCTTTCGCGCAAGTGCAAAGAACTCGGTGTCCTTAGGGTTGGAGCCAGGCCAGCCACCTTCGATATAACCCACACCCAACTCGTCGAGATAACGCGAAATGGCAATCTTGTCCTGCACCGACAGGTTAAGTCCTTCCTGCTGTGCACCGTCGCGCAAGGTCGTGTCATATACGTGGAAGGTGCTGTCTGTGGCGTTCACAATGTTTCCTCTTGTCTGGCGGTGCGGGCAGGCATCAAAAAAGCCCCCCGTGGATACGAGAGGCTGCGCGTCGGGCTCAATTGTTAGGGCCTGACGCGCCTGTCGATAATGCCGACGATGCGATGCACGGGCTCAGTCTAGACTGGGTGGCCTATGAATACCACCACAGACTTTCAAAATACTCGCATCCTGCTGGCGTCGCGACCCGTCGGTGAACCCACCGCAGCCAATTTCCACATCGAAACCCAAGACGTTGCGCCGCCGGCCGAAGGGGAGGTTTTGCTTGAGACTCTTTATCTCTCCCTCGATCCCTACATGCGCGGCCGGATGAGCGACGCAAAATCATATGCTGCGCCGGTCGGCATCGGCGATGTGATGGAGGGCGGCACCGTCAGCCGCGTCGTCGAGTCACACCACCCAGATTTCGCAGCCGGCGAATTCGTGCTTTCCCATTGCGGTTGGCAGTCCTATGCCGTGGTGCCCGGCGGACCGCATTTGCGCAAACTCGACCCCACAAAGGCTCCGATCTCAACCGCAGTTGGAGTGTTGGGCATGCCCGGCTTCACCGCATACGCCGGACTATTGGCGATCGGCAAACCGCAGGCTGACGAAACCGTGGCCGTCGCTGCGGCAACCGGTCCGGTCGGTTCCATGGTGGGCCAGATCGCCAAGCTCAAGGGAGCCCATACCGTCGGCATCGCCGGTGGACCCAAAAAAGTCGCCTACCTGCGCGAACTCGGCTTCGACGAGGCTCTTGACCACCGATCACCCCAGATGGCTGCCGATCTCAAGTCGGTCACTCCCGACGGCATCGACGTCTACTTCGAAAATGTCGGTGGCCGCGTATGGGAGTCCGTCCTTCCGCGGCTCAACACCTATGCCCGAGTGCCCGTGTGCGGGCTCGTCGCGCACTACAACGACACACAGGTCGCAACCGGCGCCGATCAGATGCCGCGGCTCATGTCGACGGTCCTCACCAAGAGCCTCACATTGCGGGGTTTCATCCAAAACGAGTTCGTCAAGGATCACTACCGCCAGTTCCAGCAAGACGTCAGCAGCTGGATCGCCGAGGGCAAGATCAACTACCGTGAAGACATCGTCAAAGGCCTCAACAACGCACCCGAGGCATTCAACGGCTTACTGAACGGCCGAAATTTTGGCAAGCTATTGATTGAGGTCGCTGCGGATCCGACCCGGGTGTGATCCCACACCCAGAACGATTGCGTCCGCTGTATATCGTTGCCACGTCCGCCGACGTCGGGGTCGGTGACACCCCACCGCTGCCCTCGTTGGAGTTGTTGGCATCGACGGGATCTTCGGCTGATGAGATCGCCGCGCTGATCGAAAGACCGTTCGCGACCGCCATCATGACCGAGGTGTCTGTCGATCAGGGAATGAGTGCCGAGCGTGAATGCCGGCGCGCGGCTTTTGCGTTCGCCATCGAGCATGACGGCGTCGTCATCGATGCTGCGGTGCCGCGCATCCTGGGCATGCACCGCCACTATCCGCGATTGACAGCCGCGACAAGCTGGTTCGTTTTGAGCCGCGACGGCGACACGGTGACGACGTCCGGTCTGCAACGATTCGGGCTCCCCGAACTCCTCTGCGGGCTCGCCGCCGGTCCGATGTTCGACGCCGTGCTGACCGGTTTGGCGCAGCGTATTCTGCGGCACTGGCCGGCGCAGGATCCGACCGGTCCTTGCACCGTTTCGCTGCGTGACATCGCTTACGGCTACGGAGACAATTCCGCCGGCGGCGAAGACCCCACATTAGTCCGCAGGGTCGATGTGAGTGTGCGCTTCGACCGACTGCAGCACGTCCTCGAAGTCACTGTCCACGACGATCCGGCGGTGACTCTTTTCGCCGATTGAGCCGTTCTCGGCCACCCGCCCGAGGTTTTCTGTCACCGCCCACGCGTTGTAACCCGTGGGCGGTGCATGTTTACCACGGGCCCGTGGTGTTCCGACGATGCACGGTTTTCAGTTGGCGCTCGTCGTCTTGGGAGCCAGATGGGCCAGCACCGCAGGACGCAGAATGCGTTCTAGTTGATCCGCGGGTAGCAAACCACGTTCGATCACCAACTCGGAGACTCCCCGCCCACTAATCAACGCCTCTTTCGCGACACTGGTGGCGGCTTCGTAGCCGATGTAGGGATTGAGCGCCGTGACCAGCCCGATGGAGCTGTCAACCATGCTGCGCAGCCGCTCCTCGTTGGCGGTGATGCCATCGACACACCTGGTTGCCAACACCAGGACCGCTTCGCGCATGCGCGCCAGCCCCGACGCGAGCGAATAACAAATAACTGGCTCAAACGCATTGAGCTGCAACTGCCCGGCCTCTGCGGCCATCGAAATCGTCACATCGTGCCCGATGATCTGGAAGGCAACCTGGTTGACTACCTCCGGTATCACCGGGTTGACCTTGCCGGGCATGATGCTCGAGCCCGCTTGCACCGCGGGCAGGTTGATTTCGTTGAATCCGGCGCGTGGGCCCGACGAGAGCAACCGCAGGTCGTTGCAAATCTTCGACAACTTGACGGCGACGCGTTTGAGCGATCCGGACAACTGGACGAACGCACCGCAATCCTGCGTTGACTCGATGAGGTCGATGGCCGTCACCAGAGGCAATCCGGTGAGCTTAGCTAAACGTTCGCAAGCGATTTTTACATAGCCTTCGGGCGCGTTGAGTTGGGTACCGATGGCCGTGGCACCCAGGTTGATCTCGTGCAACATGAGGACGGCTTCGGCAAGTCGCGCCCGGTCCACCGCCACCATGCCGCTGTAGGTGTGGAACTCCTGGCCGAGCGTCATCGGTACGGCGTCCTGCATCTGCGTACGGCCCATCTTGAGCACGTCGTGGAACTCAGAGGCCTTGCGCTCAAAACTGGCCTCAAGGACATCGAGTGCAACGAGCAGCGACTTGGTCGCCAAGATGGTCGCGATCTTCACCGCGGTCGGATAGACATCATTGGTCGACTGACTGAGGTTGACGTGCTCATTGGGATGCAGAAAGCCATAATCGCCACGTTCGCGGCCCAGCAGCTCGAGCGCCCGATTGGCGATCACCTCATTGGCGTTCATGTTGGTCGAGGTGCCGGCACCGCCTTGGATGACGTCGACGACGAATTGTTCGTGCAGTTCACCGGCACGGATTTCCTCGCAAGCGGTCTCGATGGCACCGAAGCGCTCATCGTCGAGAATTCCGAGCTCGTTGTTAGCAGCGGCGGCGGCCTGTTTGACCGCGGCAAGAGCCTCGACCAAATAGGGGGTAGCACCGATCTCTATCCCGGTAATGGGGAAGTTTTCCAGTGCGCGAAGGGAATGTATGCCCCAATACGCGTGTGCGGGAACCTGACGCTCACCGATCAGATCGTGTTCGGTTCGAGTCGAGTCGTCCATTCAGTACCTCCGTTAGATGACTCTATGCATCCAACCATGTTTATCGATCGCTCGACCGTATTGGATGTCGACCAGAGCCGACCGGATTTCGTCGGTCACCTCTCCGGCCGCACCGTCGCCGCTGACAACCTCGCCACCATCCCACTTGAGTACGCCCACCGGTGTCACCACCGCGGCGGTGCCGCACGCAAACACCTCGGTGATCTGGCCGGTGGTGACTCCGTCGCGCCACTCGTCGATGCTGACTTGGCGTTCGATAATTCGATGGCCAAGATCGCCTGCAAGCTGCTTGATCGAGTCTCGCGTGATGCCCTCCAGGATTGAGCCCGACAGCACCGGAGTGACGATCGACCCGTCGGACTGGACGAAATAGAGATTCATTCCGCCGAGCTCCTCGACCCATCGGTGCTCCGATGAGTCGAGGAACGCGACCTGATCACAGCCATGCTCGGAAGCCTGTTGTTGCGGAAGCAGACTGGCCGCGTAGTTGCCGCCGCACTTTGCCGCCCCTGTGCCGCCGGCGGCAGCCCGCGAATAGTCGGTGCTGAGCCAGATCGACACCGGCTTGAGTCCGCCTTTGAAGTAGGCGCCGGCCGGTGAGGCGATAACCGCATAGGTCACGTGCTGACTTGGCCGGACACCTAGGAACACCTCGGAGGCAAACATGAACGGCCGAATGTAGAGACTCATTTCGTCGCCGACCGGAACCCACTTGGCGTCGGCTTTGATCAGGGCGTCGACCGAGCCAATGAAGGACTCCGCGGGCATTTTCGGTAGCGCGAGCCGATCAGCCGAACGCTGAAACCGTGCCGCGTTTGCTTCGGGCCGGAAGGTCCAGATCGACCGGTCAGGATGCGCGTAGGCCTTCAGACCTTCGAAGATTTCCTGCGCGTAATGCAGGACAGCGGTCGCCGGGTCAAGCGTCAAAGGGCCATAGGGGACGACTCGCGGGTCTTGCCAGCCATTGTCGATCGTCCACTCGGACATAAACATGTGATCGCTGAAATGGTTGCCGAATCCCGGGTTAGCCAGGATCTCCGTACGTCGTTCGTCGCCCACCGGATGCGCGTTGGGCTCGAATCGACTCGAAAATGTGATCGGGGTCATAGCAGTCACGGTATTACTTGCGTGCCAAACGTGTCGCGATGGCCTCGCCCACCTCACCGGTGGTTCGCGCAGCCGGGCCGCGTTCGGCAATGTCCGCGGCAACCGCGGCCTCAATTTTCGAGGCCTCAACTGACATGCCCAGGTGGTCGAGCAAGAGTGCCGTCGAAAGGATCGCGGCGGTCGGGTCGGCCTTGCCAAGGCCGGCGATGTCAGGGGCGGACCCATGGACGGGCTCGAACATGCTCGGCGAGGTGTGGTCGGGGTTGATGTTGCCGCTTGCGGCCAGGCCGATGCCGCCGGTGATGGCCGCGGCCAGATCGGTCAGGATGTCACCGAATAGGTTGTCGGTCACGATCACGTCGAAGCGCGCCGGATCGGTGGCCATGAAAATCGTCGCCGCATCGACATGAAGGTAGTCGACGCTGACGTCGGGGAACTCTGTGGCCACCGCGTCAACCGTGCGACTCCACAGGTGGCCGGCATGCACCAGAACATTGTTCTTGTGAACGAGGGTCAATCTTTTTCGCGGACGCGCCTGGGCACGAGCGAAAGCATCCCGTACGACCCGTTCGACCCCGTACGCGGTGTTGATGCTGACCTCGGTGGCGAGCTCGTGTGGCGTACCAACCCTGATGGCGCCACCATTGCCGACGTAGGGACCTTCAGTGCCTTCTCGCACGACCACGAAGTCGATGGCGCCCGGATGGGCAAGCGGACTCACAACGCCTGCGAAAAGTTTGGCGGGCCGAAGATTGACATAGTGATCGAGTTCGAACCTCAGTTTGAGCAATAAACCGCGCTCAAGTACTCCCGACGGCACACTCGGGTCACCGACCGCACCCAGCAGAATTGCGTCATGGCCGCGAATCTCTTCGAGCACCGTGGCGGGCAGAGTTTCGCCCGTAGCGTGATAACGACGGGCGCCCAAGTCATATTCGGTGCAATTGAACTTCGCCGTTTCGGCGACCTGGTTCAGAATGTCCAGCGCCTGAGCAATGACTTCGGGGCCGATGCCGTCTCCGGGCAAGACCGCAAGGGAAAAATCGCGAGGTGGCATAACCTGAGATTCTAGGTCAGTTGTCGTCGGGGCGATCAGTGGGCTCGACCAGAACGCCTTCGTCGCGCCAGTGCCCGGGGCCCCATTCGGCTGGACACCATTGAACCGTTGTCTTCTGATCCATCATGATTCTCCTTGGGTCGTGGGCGCCATAGCGCCGCTGAGTCGATGCGGGTCTGGTGGCTGACACGGAGCCCACCGGGCCAGCGACCATCCCATCGACGGATCACGTCAAGGAGTTGAGTTGCAGAAGATTGGATCACGGTGGTGATCAGAAACCCTCGCGGCGGAACTTCGAGCCAAACACCAAACTCCGCGGCAGGGTGTGGCCTAGTTGGCCCTGCCGCGGCAAGTGATGATTACTACGAACGTCCGCATGGTGATTGCATCGTACCTCCACCAGTGACGAACTGTCCGCAACCTGGACCAACCATCTCACATTTCAAGATGGTAATACGGCGTTGTCAGCAAGTGGCATGCCAGACTGGACGCCATGAGCGCACCGACTGACATCCCTCCGCTCGTCGCGCGCGCTCTCGACCTCTCACGCAAGCGTGGCTTCATCACTTCGACCAGAAACGAGACCGGGCGCTTGTTGGCTACGCTGGCTGCATCACGCGAAGGTACGCTGGCCGAACTCGGCACCGGTTGCGGCGTCGGATCGGCATGGTTGTCGATCGGCGCACCGGTCGGCGCGACGATCGTCAGCGCCGAACTGGACCCCAAACTGGCCGAGGTCGTCCAAGAACTTTTCATCGATGTGCCGAATGTGCAGGTCACTTCCGGCGACTGGACCAGCCTCGAACAGTACGCGCCCTTCGAATTGCTCTTTGTCGACGTTCGCGACGTCAAACAAAGCGTCGACATGGTCGCCGACCTGATGGCGCCGGGCGGTATTGCGGTCCTTGACGATTTCACCCCATCGGAATTTTGGCCGCCGATCTATGAGGGGCGGGTCGACTCGGTGCGCGAAGAATGGCTCACTGACGAACGTTTCACCGCGGTCGAAATGCTTATTGACCCCGGGTCGTCGGTCATCATCGCCACACGCCGCTGAGCGCTCCGAATCCGACCCGGTCACCTCTGGGTAGGGTGGGCGTGTGCCCACCATTGATGCGCTCGTTCTCGCCGGCGGTCGGTCATCGCGGCTCAGCCCCGTCGACAAGACCACGCTGGTTTATCAACAACAGACTCTGGTTGAACGCGCCGTAGCTGCCGTTGCCAGTGCGCGGATGGTGTGTGTCGTGGGAAATGTGCCAACCGGCCTACTTCACGATGCAATACTTCAAACTCGCGAAGACCCGCCCTTTGGTGGACCTGCCGCCGCAATCGGGGCAGGTATCAGCGCGCTCGACAAGACATGCTCTCAAAGCAGCGACCATCTGATCGTCCTCGCAAGCGACATGCCACATTCGGCTTTCGCCGTGACGGCCCTGTGCGAAGCGCTTACGCCGCAAAAAGCCGTTGATGGAGTCATAGCCATTGACGCAGCCCAACGGCGACAGCCGCTGGTTGCACTCTACGCAACCGCCGCCATCCGTAGGGCACTCGATGCCCACCGCGGATCCCTTCACGGAATGTCAGCATTTGAACTGATAGGGGGGTTTCAGTTAACCGAAGTAAAGGTCCCCGGCGGCTCAACCGACGACATCGACACCTGGGCAGACGCCGAGCGCTATGGGCTTGAAAAAGCCAAAAACATCACTAAGGAGAAGTAATGCCCGATCCAGACGAAGCCTCGAAATCCCGGGAGCAAGAAGACGAGATACTTGAGCAATGGTGCGCGCGCCTCATACAGGCTTTGGACGTCGAAGAACTCGACGTGGACATCAAGGCCATCCTCGCGCTTGCCGGCCGGGCCGCACACGGGGTGCTTCGACCTGCCGCTCCGCTGACCACATTCGTCGTTGGATATGCAGCCGGTCGCGCGGTTGCCGCCGCGGACTCGCCGAACGAAGCGGCTGCGAACGCTACGGAGACTGCGAATCGTCTCTGTCGTGAAGTCGACAATGCCTGAGGAAGCCCCTACGGCAGGCCGTCCACACTCCTGGAAGGCAGCTCGGCACTATTGCTATCAGGTCGCCGCGCCGTTGAGGTTGCAGACGCTGCAGCTCTCAGGAACGGTCGGACGAGTCACGGCACGGGACGTCGAGTCGCTTTGTCCTGTGCCGCATTACGATTCGTCGGCGATGGACGGTTGGGCAGTTTCTGGCGCTGCACCTTGGGCACTGGTGGACACGCCTCGTCTTGAGCATGGACAGGCAACGACGGTGCTGACCGGAGGTCTCATCCCGTCGGGTTGTGAAGCCGTGCTTCGAAGCGAGCGCGGCACCGTACGCGATAGTGACACCGGCCAATTGCTTGACCGAAACGGGGCACGACCCGACGAGCCGCGTCCGGGTGAACATATCCGTGAAGCCGGCACCGAGGCACGGACCGGGGATACCGTCATAGCCGCTGGCACGGTGTTGAACCCCGCCCACATCGCGGTCGCTGCCGTATGCGGCCATGACCAACTCGAAGTCGTGGGCATTCCCCAAGTAGAGCTGCTCCTGACAGGAGACGAAGTCATCGAGTCCGGCGTACCAGAACCAGGCTACGTGCGCGATTCGTTCGGGCCGCAACTCCCGTCAGTGATCGCCATGCTGGGTGCCAGCGTCTTTTCAGCACGACACCTGGCCGATGATCTCGCCGTGTTTACAGCCGCCATCAACGATTCGCGCGCTGACGTCATCATCACGACCGGAGGCACCGGCGGCTCCTGCGCCGATCACCTGCACACGGCGCTGCACGACCTCGGTGCTCACATTCTCATTGACGGGGTCAGCATGCGTCCGGGAAGTCCGAGCCTGCTTGCGCGACTCTCAGACGGCCGATTCCTGGTCGGACTTCCGGGCAATCCGTTGGCGGCGATGGTGGGCGTATTAACATTGGTCGAACCGCTCCTTGCAGCATTGTCCGGCGACCATGAGCCCGAACTCGGGTCGGTCACCGTGCACGGCGACCTAACCGGACGACCTGCGACCAGTCGTCTGCTTCCCTACAGGCTGGAAGGCGGCGTAGCCGTCCAGAGCAGGTGGCAAGGGTCGGGCATGATGCGTGGTTTGGCCGAGGCTGCCGGTTTTCTCGTATGCCCGCCCGAAGGTGTGGCCGCTGGCAGTGACGCCCAAACCCTCGGGTTGCCGTGGACGACGCCGCGAGGATTCAACCGAGCGACCCCATGAATGGGGGCTATCCGACGGCGCTTCGGCTGTTGTTTGCCGCATCGGTGCGTTGCGGTTGGTTTTGTGAGGAAGTCAACTCGTCGTCAACGACTCCACAGCATCGATGTGTGATTCGCCTGACAAGCCGGCTGGTTCGAGGCGGATCACCACCGATTTCGACACTGGCGTATTGCGTCCTTCGGCCGTGAAGTCCAGCGGAACCAGCGGATTGGCTTCGGGGAAGTATGCGGCAGCGCAGCCACGACTAGTCGGGAATGACACGACCCGAAAGTCACGCACAACGCGGTCGACGTTGTCGGTGAACTCGCTGTGAATGTCCACCATTTGGCCGTCAGCGAAACCGAGGTCCTCAAGGTCATTCGGGTCGACGAAGATGACCCGACGGCCCTTCTTGATGCCTCGATAACGGTCGTTGAGACTGTAGATGGTGGTGTTGAACTGGTCGTGTGAGCGCACCGTTTGCAGCAGTAGGCGGCCGGGCGGGCGTTGAATGTATTCGAAGTCGTTGACCGTCAAAATAGCTTTGCCCGACGGTGTCGTGAATGTTCGCGAGTCGCGCGGCCCATGCGGGAGGAGGAATCCATCCTCTTGGCGGATCCGACTATTGAAATCTTCAAATCCTTTGACGACTCGAGAGATGTGATCGCGGGCGACGTCATAGT
>JBBSRT010000005.1:0-28524 GCA_038242765.1 Propionibacteriales bacterium | reverse complement strand
GCCGAAAAGTTATCAAGCGGAGCGATGCGTGCGGGTTTTTCTCACGGGTGCGACGGGGGTCATGGGACGCTCCGCAACCCGGGCGATGCAGCAGGCCGGACATAGTGTCGTCGGACTCGCGCGTTCGGAGTCACGAGCACGCCTGGTCGCCCAATCAGGTGCTGAGCCGGTGGTCGGCGACTATTTCGACGTCGACAGTATGGCTGCGGCAATGAGCGGTTGCGATGCTGTATGCAACCTCGCGACCCGCATCCCGATCGGCAGCGCCGCTGCAATGCCCGGTGCATGGCGCGCGAACAGCCGTATCCGGACGTTGGGTTCTACGGTGATCGCCAGCGCCGCAATGCAGGCTGGCGTGCAGCGCCTCGTACAGGAAAGTCTCAGCTTTTTGTATGCCGACCGCGGTGACGAATTCATTGACGAGGAATGCCCGATCGATGTCACCGGTGCTGCCGAGCCCGCGGCGGTGGCCGAAGCCAATGCAAGAGGGTTTGCAAGCGGTATCCACAGCAGTGTCGTGCTCCGCTTTGGCTTGATCACCGGCTATGACGACAACTCGCGCATCAAGTTGAAGCGCGCGGCAAAAGAGAAGCCGATCGCCATGGGGCCACCGCAGGGCTGGTGTCATGTCATCCATCCCGACGACCTCGGTGATGCAGTCGCGGCCGCACTTGGCGCACCGGAGGGCCTCTACAACGTGGGGGCGGAGCCCATACGGCGTGTCGACCTCAACGATGAATTCGCGTTTGCGGCTGGTCGTGAAGCTGCGAAGTATTATGGCCCGTTGACGATGAAACTCATCGGCGAAAGGCTTGAACTCGTGACCCGATCTCAACGGGTCACCTCGCAAAAATTCATGGATGTGACGGGATGGAAGCCGATGTATGACACGTTTTCGGCCGCTTGGCTGGTCGAACGTGGCTGAGCCATTGACCGCTGAGGAAAAGTCTCGGCGCAAACGGGCCGCAGAGCTCATGGGCGAGGTGCTGCCCACTCTCAACGGTGACGACCGACCCGAGGGTTGGAACGAACGCCCCTCGACCACGCGCGACGACGAACTGCGGCGCGACGTCCCGCCGCATCACGGCTAACCCCATCCCGCCGAGGAGGCTCGACGCGCCCGCCGGGGAGGCTCGACGCGCCCGCCGGGGAGGCTCGACGCGCCCGCCGGGGAGGCGCTTCCGACCCAATGAGGTCCCGCCTCCGGATTGCTGTCGGGACATCGAGGGATTAGCTCGTCAGATTTGGCCTCCGGGACGAGCGGCAAGCGCATCGCGGATCTGGCGAAGCAGATCGATATCCTCGGGGACGCCTTCGAGCTCGGGCTCGGCGCTACGGTTGCGGAGTTCCATAAGCTTGGTCATCGGGACGACGACCGCGAAATAGATTATGCCCATGGTGATGACGAAGACGATGAGTGCGTTGATCAGTCCGCCGATGTCGACGAATGTCTTTTCGCTGTCGGTGATCTGAAAACCAAAGCCCTGCGCCTTGTCGCCACCGGCAACGGCTACGAGCGGATCGATGAGGTTCGAGCCTAAAGCTGCCACGAGCGTGGTGAAAGCAACGCCGATCGCGATCCCTACGGCAAGGTCGACGACATTGCCTCGCATCAAGAATTCCTTGAAACCTCTGATCATCATTTCTCCTGATTGGCTGTTGATGAAACGATCTCAAGATAGCGCTATCGGGCCGATTTAGACGAGATCGCCACCAACGTTAGTCGCGAATCTAGCGAAACTTCGGCGAGTTTTAGTGCGTCGGTTTCAGGCGCGATCACCTGTATGGAGACCCCTTGGTCTGAGGATTCCGAGTCAACGGTCGCGTGGGATAGCAGATGTATGTCGCGGCCGATGATCGTTGCCTTGCCCGATTCGGGGTCAGTGCCAATCACCGCAACGCCATCACCGGAGCGCATACCGGTCAGCGCGGCGCCGTCGGCGATTCGGATGGTGGTCACCACCGCGGAAGGGCTATAGCCATCAAGCAGCGCCGGACCCAGAATGCGCAAGTCGGTGAGCGCCTCACCTTCGCCGATGGGAGAGGCGGTTCGCTCGCCAGCAAATTTGGTCACGTCCTTTGCGGACCCATCGGGGGTTTTGGCGACCCACTCGACCGTGGTGAGGTCGGCCGCGGTTAACACCTCCCCGGCGGCGACATCGCGTGCCGCCACCACCACTGGCGAGCCGCCACGCTCAGTTTGGAAGGCGCTCAAGCCCGTGAGCACGGCAACGAAAACCAGGGTGGCGGCGATGGGTCGCCTGCGCCGGAAGACGAATCGACGTATGGGGTGGCGAAAGTCCCGAATTGGTTTCATAGCTCAACACGCTAGAACCAATTGGTCAGTCGGGTCGGTGGTTATCCACAGGTGCGCGGGAACCACCTCTTCGGCGGGCGCGTCGTGCCTCCTGGGCGGGCGCGTCGTGCCTCCTCGGCGGGGACGGGTTAGGCGCTGGCGGGGGTGGTCGATTTGGCGGCAGAGTCTCCAGTGGACTTGCGCTCCGAGGACTTCGACGCATCGGGCTTGCCTGAGCCCGCCGACTCTGATGCCTCCGACTTGCTCGCACCGTCAGAACCCGTTGACGCCGTTGACGACTCCGCCGAGGACGATCCGTTCGATGACTGGGCTGCAGCGCGGCTGTCGGTCTTGTAGAATCCGGAGCCCTTGAAGACCACGCCCACGGCGTTGAATACCTTGCGCAGTCTGCCCGAGCATTCAGGACACACGGTCAACGCATCGTCGGTAAAACTTTGTTTCGCATCGAGGTTATGACCGCATTCGGTGCAAAGGTATTGATAGGTGGGCACTGAGGTTCTCCAAGTAGGCAGTTCATCAATTTGGCTTGTCACCAAATCGGCGTTGTCGCAGTGCAAGGGTACAGTGAGTGCACTGTGATCAACGTAATCGGAGCCCACCGTTGACCGAGTGGCTGCTGCTCCTCCTGTCCTTGTTCCTGATGCTGGCCTGTGGCGTTTTCGTCGCGGCCGAGTTTTCGTTCGTGACCGTCGACCGCTCCAAGGTCGAAAGGTCAGCCGCCGCGGGGGATCGCCAGTCCGCTGGCACCCTCAAGGCGCTCCAGAGTTTGTCGACGCAGCTCAGCGGCGCCCAGCTGGGCATAACGATCACCAACCTAGCGATCGGCTTCCTCGCCGAGCCCGCCATCGGCGCCTTGTTGAGCGGCCCGCTCAGAGATGCCGGTATGACGCCGACGACGGCGCGCGTCACCTCATATGCCATCGCGTTGATCCTGAGCACGTTCGTCACGATGCTCGTCGGTGAGCTTGTGCCCAAGAACATAGCGCTGGCGCTGCCGTTGAAGACCGCCAACGCGACACAGCTGTTGCAGCGCGGGTTCACCAAGGGTATGGCGTTGCCGATTCGCTTCCTCAACGGTGCGGCCAACGCCATCATTCGTTCGATGGGATTCGAGCCGCAGGAAGAGTTGCGTTCGGCGCGCTCACCGCTGGAGCTCCGTTCGCTGGTGTTGCGTTCAGCCCAGGAGGGCGCGCTCGAAGATCTGACCGCGGACCTGGTGGCCCGCAGCATCGCTTTCGGCGACCGCACCGCCGCCGACGTTCGCACCCCGCGGGTGCGGGTCCGCTTCCTCGAAGGGCGAGACAGTGCCCAGGATGTCGTCGACGCCGCGCGCCAAACAGGCCATTCACGCTTCCCGGTGATCGGCAGGAGTCCCGACGACATCCTCGGCACGGTGCACATCAAACAGGCTGTCGGTGTGCCACCTGATCGCCGCCGGGGAGTACGGGTCAGTGACATTGCCACCGCCGCCACGATCGTGCCCGACAGCATCGAACTCGACCCGCTCATGTCACTGCTGCGTCAACAGGGCATGCAGATGGCGGTCGTCGTCGATGAATATGGGGGCACCGACGGCGTGGTGACGCTGGAGGACCTCGTCGAGGAGAGTGTGGGGGACATTGCCGATGAGCATGACCGCCTCTCGGCGCGCAGCCGTCACCGCCGCGACGGCACGTGGTCCCTGTCGGGTCTGTTGCGCCCCGATGAGATCGCCGAACAGACCGGCATCAGCCTGCCCGAGGACGATGACTATGAGACGGTCGCCGGTCTCATCAACGCCGAGCTCGGTCGCATCCCCGTACGCGGCGACGTTGCCGAATTGCACCTGCCGGGTCCTTCGACTGACGATGACGAACCAACGAGATTGGTCGTCCGGCTCGCGGTGGAGCGTATGGAAGGCAGGCGCGTTGACCGTGTCTGTATGACCTCGGAGCAAATCATGGCAACGGAGGACGAGTCATGAGCCCGGTCCTCGGCGTTGCAGTGGCAGTGCTGTTGCTCGGCCTCAACGCATTGTTCGTCTCGGCCGAGTTCGCACTCATCTCTGCGCGTCGTACCCAGATCGAGCCGCGCATCGCCGAAGGGTCGCGGGCAGCAAAACTCGCGCTCAAAGCGATGGAAAACATCAGTCAGGTGATGGCCGCAGCCCAGCTCGGCATCACGCTTGCCTCGCTGGGGCTGGGTTCGGTTGCCGAGCCTGCCATTGCGCAACTCTTCGAGCCGTTGTTCGAGGCCGTCGGCGTCCCCGATTCTTTGATCCATCCGGTTTCGTTCGTGATCGCGATGTCGATTGTCGTGTTTGCCCACGTCGTGCTCGGGGAGATGGTGCCCAAAAACTTGGCACTGGTCGGTCCGGAGCGGGCCGCGCTGATTCTCGGTCCGTTCATGCTGGCCGTCGTTGCCTTGTTCAAACCGTTCGTGGTCACGCTCAACGGCATCGCGAACCTCGGGGTCCGCATCATGCGCATCGAACCCAAGGATGAGGTGTCGTCGTCGTTCACCCATGACGAGGTGGCCGGATTCGTCGAGGAGTCCAGGCGTGAAGGCCTCCTCGACGAAGACGAATACGAGTTGGTTTCGGGCGCCCTCGGCTTTTATGCCGGCACCGTCGAGCAGGTTCTGTTGCCTAGCGACCAGCTCGTCACTATTCCTCCCCACGCCACCCCTGAGGACGTCGAGCAGGCTTGCGCCCAGACGGGCTTTTCGCGGTTCCCGGTCGTCGATGACACTCATACGATCACCGGTTATCTGCACATCAAGGATGTGCTCGAGACCTCCGGCGGCGGCCGTACGCGCCGCATCGCCGACAAATGGTTGCGGCCATTGGCCACGGTAGGCCGCAGCACCGCCCTTTATGACGCCCTGCGCACCATGCAGTCGCGGGGTTCACATATGGCCCGGGTCGCCGATGATGCGGGCAATGTTGTCGGTGTCGTGATGCTCGAGGATGTCCTCGAAGAACTTGTCGGCGAGATCCGCGACTCGCAGCGCAACTCCTGAACCTAGGCGGCGACAGGAAGGGTGGACAATAGCGCAATGCGACGCTTCCTCATCATCATCGCCGGACTGCTTGCAGCGATCCTGATCGGCGCCTCGATATTCGCCGTGGTCACAGTGCGCAAGTCCTTCCCCTCGACCGACGGCGATGTGACTGTGAACGGCATCGCCGACACTGTCAAGATTAAACGCGATGAGCACGGCGTCCCGCAGGTTTATGCCAAGACCAGCGCTGACCTTTTCTACGCGCAGGGTTACGCCCACGCGCAGGACCGCTTCTTCGAAATGGATTTTCGCCGCCACGTCACCAGCGGACGCCTGTCGGAACTCTTTGGCAAAACCGCGCTGGGCACCGACAAGTTCGTCCGCACTCTCGGCTGGCGACGGGTCGCCGAACGCGAGGTCGCCGACCTAGACCCGAAGACCCTCGGACTTCTGGACGCCTACGCCAAGGGCGTCAACGCCTACATCGACGGCAAATCCGGCAGTGAGTTGTCGCTGGAGTATGCGGTGCTTTCGTTAACCGGTCCCGACTACCGGCCCGAACCGTGGGAGCCGGCAGACTCCGTTGCCTGGATCAAGGCGATGGCGTGGGACCTGGCCAGCAACATGGACGATGAGATTTCCCGCGTGCTCATAGCAGACAAGGTCGACGAAAAGGGTGCCGAACAGCTTTATCCGGCATACCCCTTTGACATCAACGACCCGATCGTGAAAGAGGGAGCGGTCGACGGCGGCAAATTCGATCAGAATGCGACACCGCAACAAAGCGCCGGCGGACCGGTGAACGCGCGCTCAGCAGTGGCTGCCTTGAAACGGTCGGGCAGCGCCGCATCGAAGCTGCCGGCTTTACTGGGCACCGGCGACGGCATCGGCTCCAACTCATGGGTCGTGTCGGGCAAGAAGTCCGAGACAGGCAAACCGATCCTCGCTAACGACCCGCACCTCGCGCCCTCGATGCCGGGCGTTTGGTATCAGGTCGGGCTGCATTGCACCAAGGTTTCGTCCGAGTGCCCCTACGATGTTTCGGGTTTCTCGTTTTCGGGGATCCCCGGTGTGGTGATCGGCCACAACCGCCATGCCGCGTGGGGAGTGACGACTATGTATGCCGACGTCGCAGACCTCTATCTCGAACGTGTTGTCGGCGAAACGTATGAATACGACGGCAAACAGCTGCCGCTGATTACCCGTGAAGAGAGTTTTGTCGTCGCCGGACAGGACAAGCCGGTGACGATCACGGTCCGCTCGACAAGGCACGGACCGATCCTTTCGGACCTTGACGACGACATTGCTGACGTGGCCAATGCCGGCAAGGTCGAAGGGATCACTCGGGCCAATGCGGTCTCGCTGCGGTGGACCGCGCTCGAACCGCAGAGCACGATTCGCGCCGTCTTCGCCCTCGGCAGGGTCAAGAACTGGGCCGATTTTCGCAAGGCCGCCGAGCTGTTCACGGTGCCGTCGCAAAACCTGATCTACGCCGACACCAAGGGCAACATCGGCTACCAGTCACCAGGCATCATCCCCATCCGCGGAAGGGGTGACGGTCGCTGGCCGGCTCCGGGCTGGGATCCGGATTATGAGTGGACCGGCACAATCCCCTTCGACGAATTGCCGTCGGTCTATAACCCCGATGAGGGTTACATCGTCACCGCCAACAACGCGGTCATCAACCCGCGCGGCTACCCCTATACGTTGGGCGCCGACACTGCGCCGGGCTACCGCAGCGAACGCATCAAGGACCTGCTGCAAAAGCGTGACAAGCTGTCGGTCGCGGACATGACGAAGCTACAAATGGACACCTACAACGCCAACGCGGCGCAACTGGTGCCGTTGCTGCTCGACATTCCGCTCAAATCGAAGTACCACCGCCAGGGTCAAGACACGCTGCGTGGCTGGGACTTCATGCAGGAGCCCGACTCGGCCGCGGCAGCCTACTTTAATGCCGTATGGCGCAACGTGCTGAAGCGGACCTTCCACGATGAACTGCCCGAAGCGCAGTGGCCCGACGGCGGTGAACGGTGGTTCAACGTGATGCGGTCCATGCTCAACAAGCCGACGAGTCACTGGTGGGACGACACGACAACGCCGTCGCAAACCGAGTCGCGTGACGAAGTGCTGGCGCAGGCGATGCGTGATGCACGCGACGACATGACGATGCTCCAGTCGCGCGATCCGAGCACGTGGTCGTGGGGGCAGTTCCATACGTTGACGCTCGAAAACCAAACACTCGGCAAGTCCGGTATCGGCATCATCGAGAAGATTTTCAACCGGGGACCCTATCGCACCGGTGGCGGCAACGGCATCGTCAACGCGAACTCGTGGGATGCGACCAAGGGTTATGCCGTGACCGCGGTGCCCTCGATGCGGATGACCGTTGACCTGGCCGATTTGGACAAATCGCGGTGGATCCAGCTCACTGGCAACTCGGGGCACGCCTTTCATGACAACAATGTTGATCAGACGCAGCTGTGGACGCAGGGACGCACGCTGCCGTGGGCGTTTTCGGCCAAGGCGGTCGACAGGTCAGCGGAGGAGACGCTCACCTTGCGTCCCGCCGGCAGCGACTAGCCAGCGCGCTATCGGGGCGTCATCCGTTTTGGCTGCTCGGGCGACCGGGTTGGATGACGTCGCGGTGGGGGTGACGGGCGCGCATTATCGAATAACATCGATGTAATTAAAAGTCGACACGCCGTGTTGCTCAAGTTATTTTTGGGGTTTGTGTTCCGCTTGGGGCTGAATGGTACTAGTTTGGTGCAATGCGCGTTTTCCCATCGGCGCGTCGCATGCTCATTGTTGCGACGTCTTCCCTGCTGTTTGCAACTCTGATGACAGCGGCGGAGGCCGATGAAGCGACGCCGGGCAGTGCCGCTTCGATGCAGATCGAGTTGGTCAAGTCTCGTCAGCAGATCAACAATCTGTATGGCGAAGCTGCGGCAGCATCTGAACGGCTCAACGGCGCGCAGTATTACCTCGAGCGGGCCAAAGCCAAGGTCGCCCAGCAGCAAAACAAGGCCGACAAAGCAGCACGTGCGGTGGCCGAGAAACGCCGGTCCGTTGCCGCCCTTACCGTGCAAGACCTCCAGTCCAACAACAGCATGTCGCGTTTGGGCACCCTCTTCGACAGCGAGGGGCCGGGGCAATTGCTCGATCGTTCTAACACCTACGACAGCACACGTGAGGGCCTTCAGGCGCGTATCGACAAGTTGAGCGCCAGTGAGGTCGTGTATGACGCGGCGAAAGAACGTGCCGATAACGCGATGAAGCAACGGCAGGACGCACTCGATGACAGCAAGGCGGCAAAGGCTGACATCGAGTCGATGATCGCGCAGGCGGAGGCCGCAACACGGGAGGCTGAGCAAAAACGACCAGTGTTGTTGCGCAAGCTCGCCGAGGCTCAACACCTGTCCGTTGACAAGGTCACCAAACGTCAAAACGAGATCGATGCCGAACTCGACGCAATGCCCGCCGCTCCGACGAGGTCGAACCCAGCCCGTACATCACCGCCGAACGCAGATCCGGCGCCCGATCCCAGGCCCGAGGTCAAACCCGAAGCGAAACCCGATCCGCAGCCGGACCCGAAACCAGAAACGAAACCCAAACCGAAGGCGCCGGCACCGAAGCCTCCCGCCTCGAAGCCGCCGGCGCCGAAGCAGCCGGCACCGAAGCCGCCGCGGCCGGCCCCCTCCAGTGGTGTTGAGCAAGCCATTGCCTATGCAAAGGCGCAGCTCGGCGAGCCATACCGGTGGGGTGGTGCTGGGCCCAGCAGCTGGGACTGTTCGGGTCTGACGATGCGTGCTTTCGCTTCGGCGGGCTACAACCTGCCGCATTTCGCCGCTGCGCAATACAAGAGCGCGAGACGCGTCTCGATGGGCAGCCTACGCCGCGGTGATCTGCTGTTCTGGAGCAACGGCAGCGTTCGCTCGATCTACCACGTGGCGATCTATCTCGGTGACGGCATGATGATCAATGCGCCGCGTACGGGCCGCAACGTCGAGATCAAGCCGTTGAGCTATTGGCGTCCCGACATGGCTTCGCGCGTCGGCTGACCTATCCAAGCACGCGGAACACGCCGCTCGGGGCGATCGCCATCGTCACCGGCACGTCGTGAGACTCACTGGGCAACTCGTCGACGATCTCACCATCGAACAAGAGCGCGGCAATGGGTGCAGAGGTGGGAGCCAACGCGCGGTCGTAGTAGCCGGCTCCGCGCCCTAACCGGCAGCCGTGGTGGTCAATGGCTAACGCGGGCACAATGACCAGGTCCACATCACCGATGGCCTCTGCGCCCAGGCGTTCGCCGTCGGGCTCAGCGATCCCCAATGCGGTGGCAACGACCAACGACTCGGCGGTGTAAACCGTCCAGTCGAGCGTGTGGGACGGCACGACGACCGGCACGATGACCTCGACGCCCCTGGCAGCAAAGTCAGCCAGCATGGGCGCCGTAGCGGGTTCATACGGCATTGATAGATAGCAGGCGACCCGTCGGGCTGCAGCAGCCACGGGCAGCGCGGCCACATGCGAAGCGAGTGCTTGGGCGGCGTCATCGCGTTGGCGGATCGACAGTTTGCGCCGGCGCCCGAGCACTTCGGCGCGTATCTGGTTCTTGTCCATTCCCATGACGCTAACCTAAGGCCATGGGTGTAGAGGGCTCCGACGGTCCAAACTCGTTCGGCGCGGCGGGTTTGGCGCAGTCGCAACGCAAGATGCGTGATGGCGGGGTGCACGCGCGCGCGATTGACGTCTTCACGCACTATTATGAGCAGTTGGGCACCGGCGCGACCGGCATGATCGCCGAAGCTGATATCGATCCGCTGACCGACGTACCGCGCGCCGACGATCTCCAGATCAGCGCCGCCGATCAGCGTGAAGCGGCCGCAGTCACCGCCATCATCAAGCTCAATGGTGGCCTGGGCACCTCGATGGGCATGGACCGCGCCAAGTCACTGCTCGACGTACGCCCCGGTCTGTCCTTCCTCGACATCATCGCCGGTCAGGTAAGAAGCCTGCGCGCAACGCTGGGAGTGCGGCTGCCGCTGGTGTTCATGAACAGCTTCCGTACCCGCGACGACACTCTTGCCGCGTTGGCGTCTTATGACGACCTCGCCGTAGCGGGGCTGCCGCTCGACTTCCTGCAAAACCGTGAACCCAAGCTGCGTGCCGATGACTTGGTCCCCATCGAGTGGCCCGTCGATCCCGCACTCGAATGGTGTCCGCCCGGCCACGGTGACCTCTATACCGCGCTCGAGGTTTCCGGCGTACTCGATGCGCTCATCGACGGCGGCTTTTGTTATGCCAGCGTCTCCAACTCCGACAACCTCGGTGCGGGCCCGGACCCCGCGATGATGGGCTGGTTTGCCGCCTCGGGTGCACCATACGCGGCCGAGGTCTGTCGCCGCACTCCCGCCGACGTCAAAGGCGGTTATCTGGTCGTACGGCGCAGCGACAGCCGGCTCGTGCTGCGCGAGACAGCGCAGACTCAAGACCGCGATGCCGAGGCTGCGCGCGACATCAGCAAACACCGTTTTTTCCACACGAACAACCTGTGGTTCGACCTTGTTGCCTTGCGTGAGACGTTGAACGAGCGCAGTGGGGTGCTCGGCCTGCCGCTGATCCGCAACACCAAAACTGTCGATCCGACCGACCCGTCTTCGGTGGAAGTCATCCAGATCGAGACGGCGATGGGGGCCGCGATCGAAGTCTTCGACGGTGCGCAGGCAATCGAGGTCGAGCGCCAGCGCTTCTTGCCGGTCAAGACCACCAACGACTTGCTGCTTTTGCGTTCTGATGTGTATGAGGTAGGCGACGACTTCTCAGTGCGGGCACAGGTCGAGCCGCCGGTGGTCGACCTCGACAGCCGCTATTACAAGACGATCGGTGCCTTCGATGCACGTATTCGGGATGCCCCATCGCTGGTTGAAGCGTACTCGCTGACGGTGGAGGGCGACTGGACTTTTGGGTCCGGGGTGACCGTACGAGGTGATGTGCGGCTCGAGGACAATCACCGTGCGTCGAGCGTCGCGCCGTCATCGATCCTCGAGCCGGGTTAGGCTGAAGTCCATGTCCTCGGATAACGATCAGGCGCCCGAGCGCGACGAGCACCAAAGCATGCTCCCGCTCGAAGGCGACGAGACGGTGAACGCCGCGCGCTCACAGGCCGCTGAGTCGACCCCTGAGCCGACGGGGGACAAATCCGTCGACATGTCGCCTGTGGAGCTCGGTTCAGAAGCAGACGACGCGTTGGAGCCTGCGGATGCCGGTGACCTACGCACCACGCAGGCGGCTCCGGTGGTGCCTAACTCACCGCCTGTCGACGAGCCTGCGGATGCCGGTGACCTAGGCACCACGCAGGCGGCTCCGGTGGTGCCTAACTCACCGCCTCCCATCGCGAAGCGCCCGACGGGCTCAAGCATCCGCGAAGGCCACCTCACCGTCGAGCAACACCTCGAGACCGTGCTCCGCGGTGTTGGCCCGCTGGCACCATACGATCAACCGCTGGTCGAGTCGCTCGGGCTACCGCTTCACGATGACTTCACGAGCCCGCATGATCTGCCACGCTTCGACAACTCATCGATGGACGGTTATGCCGTCGTTGCCAGCGACGTAGCCGCAGCGACGCGCGCCAATCCGGTGCTGTTGCCGGTGGTTGGTGAGATAGCGGCCGGTTCGGCGCGGCCGTTCGCGATCAGCCCCGGCAGCGCCGTCAAAATCATGACTGGCGCCCCGATTCCTAAGGGCGCGGATACGATCGTGCCTATCGAGGCCACCGACCAGGGCAAGTCGCGTGTGTCGATCTACCGCGCCATTCCCGCGCACACCTACATCCGCCCCCGGGCCGGCGACGTTAAGGCCGGCGACGTCGTGGTCAAGGCTGGCACCGTGCTTGGTCCCCGCGAAATCGGGCTGATCGCCGCCCTCGGTGCAGGCCGCGTCAAGGCCAGACCTCGCCCGCGCGTGGTCGTCATGTCGACCGGCAGCGAGCTGCGCGAACCCGGCGGCCACCTCGAATATGACTCCATTTTCGACGGCAACAGTTTTATGCTTGCCGCGGCCTGCCGGGCCGCCGGCGCGATCGCCTACCGGGTGCCGGCGATAAAGGACAATCCACGCGAATTCCGCCGCGCGCTATCGGACCAGCTCGTACGCGCGGACCTCGTGGTCACCAGTGGCGGCATCAGCAAGGGCGATCACGATGTGGTCAAGGAGGCCCTCGCTCCGCTGGGCACAGTGACGTTCAGCGAAGTCGCGATGCAGCCGGGAAAACCGCAGGGTTTTGGCACCGTATTTGAGGAACAGACCCCAATCATCACGCTGCCGGGCAACTCGGTGTCGGCATACGTCTCGTTCGAGGTATTCGTGCTGCCCGCGATCCGCCGAATGATGGGCTTGACCCCGTACCGGCGCCCGATGGTCCATGCGGTGCTGGCCGCCGATGTGCAGTCACCGGCGGGCAAGCGCCAATTTCTGCGCGGCGTCTTCGAAGTCACCCACCGGGGCGCGAAGGTGACACCCAACGAGGGTGCCGGTTCGCATCTCATTGGTGGCCTGGCCGGGGCGAATGCGCTGATCATTGTCGGCGAGGATGAGACCGCACTCAACATGGGTGACACGGTGCGCACCCTGGTGCTCGATCGGCCGTTCTGATGACCGAGCAGCCGCGCCTGACGCACGTTGACGACAAGGGCGCCGCCCGCATGGTCGACATCTCGGCCAAGGCTGTCACCGCGCGTACGGCCACAGCACGCGCTAGCGTCCACGTCAGCGGCGAGGTGATCGCACTCCTCAACGGGGAGGGCGTACCCAAAGGAGACGCGCTTGGCGTTGCCCGTGTTGCCGGCATCATGGCTACCAAACGCACCCCGGATCTGATCCCGCTGTGTCATCCGCTGGCGATCAGCGGCGTGGAGGTAGACCTTGTCGTCGGCGTCGAAACAGTCGAGATCACCGCAACGGTCAGGTCCGCGGACCGTACCGGTGTCGAGATGGAAGCACTCACCGCCGTCAGCGTTGCCGCGCTGACCGTCATAGACATGGTCAAAGCCGTCGATAAGCATGCGGTGATCAACAACATCGAAGTCGTCGCCAAGTCGGGCGGCAAAAGCGGCGACTGGGTCAAAGCGGACGCGACTGACCCCACCCAGAAGGGGACATCATGAAGGCCTGGGTGATCGTCGCGTCCAACCGTGCAGCACAAGGCATCTACGAAGATTCGACCGGCCCGCTCATCGCGACCCGCCTCGCCGACTGGGGTTATGAAGTCTCGGGTCCCGTCGTCGTCGGAGACGGTGCACCCGTTGCCGATGCACTCTCGGTCGCCCTGGCCGTCGGGCCAGATCTGATCATCACCACCGGTGGCACCGGGGTCAACCCGACCGATAAGACCCCCGAGGTGACCCGGCCCTTCCTTGAGGCCGAATTGCCCGGCATCGCCGAAGCGATCCGCGCCTTTGGCGTCGACCATGGCGTGCCGACCGCGATGCTCTCGCGCGGTCTTGCCGGTGTGGCCGGGCACAGCGTCATCATCAACCTTCCCGGCTCCGTGGGTGGCGTACGCGATGGGCTCGCGGTGCTCGAACCGGTCCACCAACACGTCGTGGACCAGGTTCGCGGCGGCGACCATCGGCGATCGAGCTGACGCCGGGCTGGCCGGTCACGCTCCACTACGGATCGATTGGCGTACGACCGCTACGACGAAGCGACGCGCCGACGTGGGGCCGGCTACGGCGCGCCAATTCGTCATGGCTGTCGCCGTGGGAAGCGTCCCTGCCCGCCGGCTCTGCGGAGAGCGGCGGCTCCTATCGGGCGATGGTGCGCAGTCTTTTGGCTCATGCGCGCAAGGGCCAGTCGATGCCGTTTGTCATCACCTACGACGATGAGATGGTCGGACAGTTGACCGTCGGCGGCATCACGTGGGGTTCGGCGCGCTGGGCGACTATCGGTTATTGGATTACTCGCAACCACGCCGGCCGCTCGATTACCCCGATCGCGGTCGCTTTGGTGTGCGACCATTTGCTGCACACCGTCGGGCTGCATCGAGTCGAGATTTCGATCCGGCCTGAGAACATCGCCAGCCTCCGCATCGTCGAAAAATTGGGTTTCGGCGAGGTGGGGTTGGCTCGGCGCTATCTACACATTGACGGCGAATGGCGTGACCATCGAGTGTTCCAACTTTTGGCCGAAGATGTCCCCGATGGGCTCATCGGACGGCTTTGAATCGCACTGTCAAAGGCTTGCTGTAAGTTCGCCGGCGACACACCGGGTCAGTGCCACCAGATTCGATGCCCGAACGCATACGGTCATTCATGTGGGTAATGGGCTGATTTTCGCGTTCGTCGTCGCTTTGTGGGCGGCATATTTTGTGCCGCTTGCTGTCCGCCGCCACGACGAGGCTTCGAAGTCGAGTTCGGTCGAGAAACTTTCGTCGCTGAGCCGGGTCATCAAAGCCAAGGTGCAGCGCGAAGACAGCGACGAAGACGAAGCGCCGGTTGCTACTCGCACTGGCGAGCCCACCGCTGCTACTTCTGCATCAGCTACTCAATCTGCCACCGCTTCGGCTGCGTTGGCTCCCTCAATCGCTCCCACGATGACGCGCGAATCTTCGCGCATCGCCGCTCGTCGCCGTCGCCGCACATTGCTGTCGTTGCTCTTCATCGCTGTCGTTGTCGGCGGCGTCACGGTCTTCTCGCTCATCCCGCTGTGGGCGCCGGCCATCCCCGTCGCGCTGATCGTCGCCTGGCTGGTCGCCTGCCGCGTCCAAGTTCGCGGCGAGCTCGGCATTTCGCACAAGCGGCACTTCGGCCACGCGGCCGAAGAAGAGCAGACGGTCATCATTTCGGGACAGTTTGAGGACATCGACCCGCACCGCAAGCACGACATGCAAAAGGCCGATCTGGCTCCTGATGCGCTTGAGCAGCAGCTGGTCATCGCGGTGCCGGTCGGCACCACCAAGCGCGATGCCCTGTGGGATCCACTGCCGGTCACACTTCCCACCTACGTCACCAAGCCCCGCGCCGGCCGTACGGTTCGCACGATCGAATTCGGCGAGCCCGGTGCCTGGACGTCAGGCCACATTGAGGGCGAAGACGTCGAGCTGCCTAAACAACACGTCGATGCTGATGAGCACCGTCATGCCGTCGGGCACTGACTTAGACGGTGGCGTCCGGCAACGCCGACACTCGCTCGTTCGTCACACGCTTGGGTGATAAAGTCGCCGTTGGCAAGGGGCATTGGCGCAGTTGGTAGCGCGCTTCGTTCGCATCGAAGAGGTCAGGAGTTCGAATCTCCTATGCTCCACTCGTCGCAGCCGACAGACCGATACCAATTTGGCCTGTCGGTGGCCGGTTGTACCCTCGAGTAATGACGATGGCACAGCATTCGGCTATAAATATTGCAACCAACAACGAGGCACGGTGTTGAGGGCCGCCCGTGCTGTCATCATCGGCGCCGGCATCGCCGGCGTGAGCGCCGCCGCAGCGATGCGGGCCGCCGGTCACGAGGGCGCTATCAGCCTCATCGGTGATGAACCCGAGTTGCCGTATCGGCGGCCCCCGGTCTCCAAGGAGATCATTCGCGGCGAGAAGGCCGCAGATGAGATCCGCATTAAAAAGCCCGACTGGTATGCCGACAACGACATCGAGCTCATCACCGGCACGCACGTCAGTGCGATCGACCCGGCCGCGCAACGCCTAGAGATAGTCGGCGCCGAGCCGCTGCCCTATGACCAACTGCTTCTGGCCACCGGCGGCCGCGCCCGAAAGTTTGGTACGGCGGCCGGCATCCGCACACTGCGAACCCTCGCTGACGTGCCCGCGCTTCGAGACAGGCTCCTCCCGGGCCAAGCCATCATCGTGGTCGGCGCCGGGCTCATCGGCTCTGAGATCGCCGCAAGCGCACGCACACTCGGCTGCGAGGTGACCCTACTGGAGGCAGCGACACTCCCGCTGCCACACCTATTGCCGCCGGTGATCGGGCAGATCTATCTCGACCTGCACAAGAGGGCCGGCACTCAGTTGCACACCAACGTCACGGTGATGGACATCTCTGACCGTGGTGATCAAACCGTCGTCACCGCAACCGACGGACGCTCGTGGTCGGCGCCTATCGTCGTCGTGGCGATCGGCATGGTGCCAGCGATCGAGTTGGCCGAAGCTGCGGGCCTTGCGATAGGCAACGGCATTGTCGTCGGCGCAGACGGTGGCACCTCGGTGCCAGGCATCTTCGCCGCCGGAGACGTCGCCAACCAGCCCAATATCATCTTTGGCGGCCGGCACCGCGTTGAACATTGGCAAGGGGCGCAAAACCATGGCACCGCTGTCGGGAAAGCCATGGCCGGCCAAGACGTCGAATTCGGCGAAGTGCCATGGTGCTGGTCCGATCAGTACGGGCAAACCCTTCAGGTCACCGGCTGGCCGGCCGCCGCAGACGAGCTTGTGGTGCGCGGATCGGTCGATTCGCTTGACTTTTGCGCGTTCTTCTTGCGCTCCGGCGCGATGACGGGCGCGGTCTCGTTCACTCGGTCAGCAGACATCCGCGCCGCCCGCAAGCTCATTGGTAGCCGGTCGGCAATCGACGTGGCTGCGCTCGGCGACTCAACCGTTGAGGTCGCCGACAGTGTGTCGGTATGACAGCCTCGACGTTCCGTGGCTCGTGCTCAGTCACCTTTTTGTCGGCTGAACTTCGCGATCAGAGGCTTTCGTGACCGGCGCCCCGAAGCAGACGCGGTTTCGACCTGCCTGCTTGGCTTCATACAATGCGGCATCGACCGACCCTATTGTCTGTTCTAGGAGCACTCCGTGTTCAGTAACGCCTACGCCATAGCTGGCGGTGGACCCTGCGAGCGTGTCGGCGGGTGAATTTTTGATGGATTGCCCGTTGAGCTTAACAAATTGCCGGTTAATGTCGTTGACGATCTGCTCAGCGCGGTCGAGACTGATACCGGGCAGGAAGATGATGAACTCATCGCCGCCATAACGACCTACGAGGTCGGTCGAACGCACCGTGTGCCCGCATGCGGTGGCGAAATTAACGAGCACCTGATCGCCGGCGGCATGACCGAATTTGTCGTTGATTGTCTTGAAATAATCAAGATCGGCGAGGATCAGCGCAGCGTAGGAGGAGTTTCGTTTGAGCATGCGCAGGTCGTTTATCGCCAGTCGAAGGAATTCAGCACGGTTCAAGACGCCGGTCAGGCCGTCACGTGTCGCTCGGGTCGTCAGTTCCTTTGTCGTTTGTTCCTGACTCAGCTCGGACATGCTGAACGACACCACCGACAGGAGGATGAGATTCAGCAAGGTCGTGGGAACTGACCCGAAGTATCGCGTGAAGATGTCACCGTCGGCACCTTCGGCGAGGAAGGCGATCCATCTGCCCAAATAGTAGACGGCGCTGACACCGGCCGCGAGCGCGAGAAACACCTGGATGTGGGTTTGGTCGCGATCCAGCTGCCACAGTTCATAGGTGGTTAAGCCGAATGTGATGCTCATCGAGAGGAGAAAGATATAGCCACCGGCCCACACATCGGTACCCGGCCGGTCAAGAGATGCCGAAACAATCGTTGCGATCGGCAGAATGGATAACTGCCACAGCGGCGGGCGTCGAGCTCGCAGCGTTCGGGCGGCGGCCCACGCGGCGGCGCCGCCCGATACGAGCAAGAAGTTGCCGGCAGGATTGGCCCAGTATTGCTGCGCGGTGCCGTTCAACAGATAGGCACAAGCACCGACCAGGAACAGCGACAACGCGACACACCACCAACCGCAGTAGGGCGAGCGCGTCGGCCGAAACGTCACCACGTAGTAGAGCACGAGCATGGTGAACGTGACCACGCCGAATGCCACGCGCAGAGTTTGGGTGTCAAGCATCGTATTCGTTCTGCACTCTTTTCGTGCTCATCGTGCGCTCTCGGCAGCCTTCCGCAATTGGGCTTCGGTCAATTGAATCCACGGACTCGGGTCCGACTCGCTCGAACGCTCCGCAGGAATATCGCCGCGGGTCCACCACTTTGAGGCGAACGCAATCTCGTCGAAAATAACCCGCTGCCCTTTCGTGTACACCTTGTCGACGTCCCACTTCGGATAAGTATCGGCGGGGAGTTTGGGGAGGGTACGCGGTTTCTCCCCGGGCAGAACCGGGCCCACCAGTGTCCATGGAGAGGAGAACTGGTCCACTGTCGGATCGTCGGGGACATCGCCCTGGGTCCACCACTTCGCGATATACACGTTGCGATGTTGGACTACCCGGGTCCCTTCCACGTAGGTTCGATCGGGATCCCAGATGGGATAGGGGCTGGCAGCGGGGTCGTCCGAAGGTAGTGCCCGAGGAGTCAAAGGTTTCGCTGCGTCGGTCGACTTGACCGACGGCCGTTGCTTCTTGTGGTCCAGGCCGCTGTCCAAGACTTGAGCAAAAGTCAGGTCGCCTTGATCGGCTCCGCTGCATGAATTGGAGACGACTCGAACGTCGGGGTAGTTGGTGCCGCAAGTTCGATCACGATTGAGTGACCACATCGAGAGCCGGCCCAGACCCTTTTTGTGGGCGAACTGATTCAAAGCTCGCGCGTCAGACAGGGTGAAGATCTCACCGGCGATGTCGTTCTGACCAATCATCGGTGTCGCGCCCATGTGCTTCCACATCGTCGCCGGCCCAACCTTTTTGCCTGACTGGGAGTAGATGCCACGGAGTTGACGATGTGAGGCCTCCAGCGCCGCGATTGCCGTATCTGACATCGACTGCGATTTGTCGCGACTGCCGCCATAGTCCATGGTCATCAGGTTGATGCCACTCAATGTGACGCCACCATTCACGGTGGTGCTGACAGTCTCGCGTGCCTCAAGAGTCAGACCATCTGGCGCGACCGGGAGCGTCAGCCAAACTTTGAGATCCTCGTCCTTCTTTGCACGCTCCTCCTGTAGTTTGCCGAGCGCTCGAGCGCGCCGGCCCGAGGCCGAGGAGTCAGTGAGCGCGGGACCCTCGAGATCGAGGTCGATTGAACGGACGTCATAGCGTTCGACTACCGACCGGTAGGCGTCGAGCAGGTCCTTCTCATCGGTGCATACCGTCGCGAGTTCACTATTGAGAGCGCCGCCGAATGAGACGGAAATCTCACCCTTGTTTTGTCGCAGTCGTGCGATACGCCGGTCAAGGTCGAGAGCGGTGGCGGCGTCGTTGAGCTTGTAATCCTTGCCCCAAGACGCGGTGCAGGGTGCGTCGGGTGACGCGACGATGAACGAGAGGACTACGTTGCGGGCGGCCGGTGAGACTGGATTCTCGAACACGAGCTGCGGGGTGACTGCGACGTCGACATAGGCGGCGAAAACACCTGTCCCGCCTTCAGCGGCGCGGACATCGTTGAACCAACGCAAACTCGATAACGATGTGAATACCAAGGCGGTCGCGCCAATCAACAGCACTGCGAGGCGTACCCACGAAAACCGTCGGCCGTCGAATCGTGCCATCAATTTACTCCCCTAAATTAGTGGCTGGATGCTCAGCATAACGTTTCGAATGTCGCGATTTATCCAAATTCAGAACAAAGCTCAAGTACGCTGTCTCCGACAGTCAGCAAGATGGCCGAGGGAGCAGGTTCATACACAGTGACGACGCACAAGTCGGCGAGCAGCAAGTCGCCTCGACGCCAATGGGGCGCCGAACGCCGGTCAGAACCGATGTCGATCATGCATCCGCGTCCGTCGATGGCGACAATTGCTCGTGGACGCATCGCCATCGCGGTGACGGTGCTGTCGTGGGTCGGATATGTCATTGCTACGACGTTTCGTCAATTTATCAATGTGGACACGAATTTCCGCTTCGCTATCGAGGCAATCTCCTATTTGGTCGTTGTCACGTTCCTGACGTTCTCGGCACTCATGTATTTGTTGGCCCGTCAGGGTGCGCTGCACCGCTTCCGAGATCATGTACGGGTTCCGCGCGGCTTGATTGACCGACATTTTGGCAGCTCCAACGATGAACCACTGACAGTCCTTATTCCGTCGTACGCAGAGGAGCCGGAGATTGTCAGGATCACCATGTGGAGTGCTGCGTTACAGGAATATCCAGATCTGCGTGTTGTCCTCCTGATTGACGATCCGCCGACTCCAAGCGATCCGGCGACGCTCGCCAAACTCGAGGCCACGCGTGCGCTCGCACCTGACATCGACGCCGCAATGCGCGAGCCCGGCGAACGATTTCTTCGTACGTTGCAACGTGCCGACTACGCCGACGGCAATGGTGTGTCCACCAGTGCGACCGTCCACTACCTCGCCGAGGAGTATCGAGCGGCTGCCGACTGGCTGACGACGATGGCCGAATGTGAAGTCGTGTTCGACCACGTCAGCGAATTCTTCGTGGACCAGGTGCTCATGGGGTTGGCGAGTGAACTGCGGCTGACAGTGGTTGCACTCGACGCGGCGGCGGATCAGGGAAGCTACCTGGACGCAGCACGTCTGCAGGAATTGCATCGCCGGCTCGTCTGGATCTTTAGCGCTCGATTGGAGAGTTTCGAACGCAAGACCTACGCATCGCTTTCGCACGAGGCGAACAAAGCGATGAACATCAACGCCTACCTGGGCCTGATGGGTCACGCGTGGCGGGAGAGCGAAACCCCCGAAGGGCCGATCCTGACGCGGGTCGATGTCGCCGAGTTTGGTGACCGGGTGTTCGATGAATCCGGATACGTCCTTACTTTGGACGCGGACTCCCAACTGCTGCGTGACTATTGTATTCGGCTGGTTTATTATCTCGAGCAGATCGACAACAGCCACGTCGCGATAATCCAAACGCCCTACTCATCGTTCCGCGGCGCACCCACCCGTATCGAGCGCATCGCCGGTGCGACGACTGACCTCCAGCACATTCTTCACCAGGGCATGACGTACTACAACGCAACGTTTTGGGTAGGAGCGAATGCGGTCATCCGCAAGCGCGCATTGGAGGACATCGTCGAGGTGGAAAACGTCGGCGGATTTGATATCTTCACCTATATTCAGGATCGGACCGTCATCGAAGACACCGAATCGAGCATCGATGTCGGCACCGCTGGCTGGTCGCTCGTCAACTACCCAGAGCGGCTCAGCTACAGCGCTACCCCGCCGGATTTCGGCTCGTTGATCGTGCAGCGCCGCCGCTGGGCGAATGGCGGCCTTCTGATTCTCCCGAAGTTGTGGGATCAGCTTCGTTCGCGGCGACTCAAACGTGAGCGCATCCACTTCCGCGAGATTGCGCTGCGTGTCAATTACATGGCATCGATCGCATGGGCCAGCGTTGGCTTGTTGTTCCTCTTGTTTTATCCGTATGACAGCCGCCTGCTCAGCCCGCTGGTGCTGGGTGCGGCGCTGCCCTACTTTCTGGCCATGGGCGGGGATTTACGGGCGTGCGGACACCGCTTCAGCGACATCTTCCGTGTGTATGGTTTCAACCTTGTGCTGCTGCCGGTCAATCTGGCCGGCGTGCTCAAGTCGGTCCAGCAGGCGTTCACCGGGGAAAAGATTCCATTCGCCCGCACGCCCAAGGTGCGTAATCGCACGGCGGCCCCCGGGTTGCATGTGTTCGTTCCGTTCTTGATCGTTGCCTTCTCGCTGCTTACCGCGTGGCGCGACTACAACAACCAGAACTGGGGCAACTTCGCATTCGCCATCTTCAACGCGGTCCTGGCAGCTGGCGCGATACGCGCCTACATTGGTTTGAATGCGGCGGCGTTAGACATGGGGTTGGGGGTCCTGAACTGGCTCTATGTGGATGAGCGGCCCAAGAAAAAAGCGGCGCCCGAGACTGCGGGCAACAACGAGACCGATTGGGCCGGGATCCTGTACCACGGAGACCGGCGTCTTGCCCGTGATCTTCGGATCAGTGGCGACCGTCGACGCCGAATCCGGGGCGGGAGACGCTGAACAAAGTTCGATGGATGCGGTACGATTTCGTCGCGAACTTGCTCAATAGATTGTGCAGCGTGGCGCCCTAACATACCGGGGACGTCGGTCTGGAGGCCTACCATGTCATGCTCGTTCGAACAGCAGCAGGATCGCTCTCCGAAACTGTCGGATCCAGTGGAAGCGGGCGGCCGTTCGCGCAGTTCCACAGCTTATGCAGTCGTGATCATCGCGGTGGCGCTGCTCGCAATCACCCGGCACCTCCTGCACTGGAGGTACGGGTCGCCTGACCTCAACTGGGTCTCGATCGCAGCGCTCGCGTTGACCCCGCTGGCGGTGCGTTATCAGGTGACGATTTCAAGGTCACGACCTGACTTGCGGCTGGGACTGCTTCCTGCACTGCTATTTTCGGCCGACCCGAGCCTCACTTCGACCATCCTTCCGATCTGGGCCATTCTTATTCTGCTGGGCTGCTGGTTGACGCGTGACAAACAGATAAATCCGCTGATCCGCACTGCGATGCACGTCATATCGGGCGGGGCGCTGCTGGCTGTCAGCCGACACATCGACTTTGGATACGGCCCGTACGACCGAACATTTTTGGCGCTCCTCACCTACTTCATCGTGCTGGCGCTGCTTGAATCACTTCGTAGAATGAGCGTTGAACCGGCAGGGGACCGGTGGTTAAAGCTGAGATGGACGTGGTGCCTGCTGACCACATTGGGCATCTTCTACGTCGCGGCGTTCATCTCGGTTCTTCGGCAGCTTCAAGATGGGCTGACAGTTCCCGTTCACGTCACCGTAGTCGTCGCCCTGCTTGGTGCCAGCGCCTTATCGGTCGGTCTGGTACTCCGTCACCAAGAACTGGTGCGCAGCCTCAAATCACTCGACGCTGCCGCCGCGGCGATGCCGTGGGCTCGCAATCAGATCGGCACCAACCTTCGGCGATGGATGGGGTCAGGACTTCGCGCTCGAAGCGTCACCATCACGCCTTCATCCGAACCGGCCGCAGCAGGCGGTTTGGCAGCAACACTAGCCGATGGCCGTGGTCTCTGCGTGGCCCGCGATCGTGGCGATCTACCATTTTCCGCGATCGACAAGAGCACCTTCCATACCCTTGTTGCCATGGCGTCGGTGTCCCTGCAAAGAGCCGATCAGGACGATCATCTGCTCCACCAGGTGGCAACCGATCCATTGACCGGACTGGACACCTACTCACATTTTCGCGACCAGCTCGAGGTGCTCAATGTCGAGCGCGACGTGGGCGAGATCCTCGGTCTGATCGTCCTCGACCTCGACCAGTTCAAAGCCATAAACGAGGCCTTCACCCATGTGGTCGGGGATCAGGTCATTCGCGAACTCGGCACCCGACTTCGGGTCTTTTGTGAGTCTGGACTGGTCAGTAGGTATGCCGGCGACGAGTTTGTCATCGCGGTGCGCCATGTCGAGGACTACGCAGCGCTGCGTTTCGAAGCCGAAAAGGTGTTGAGTTTGATCGGCGCACCGATCCAGGTGGGCGCCGTAATCGTGCACATGCAGGCCAGCGTCGGCCTGGCACTCTCCACACCCAGCGACGACTCGATCGATGACTGGATGCGCGAAGCCGATCGTCAGATGTACCGGCGGAAACAAAACCTACGCGCCAATGTGAACGAGTCCGAAATTCGGTTGGACAACGCCGTGCGCAGCGGGATCGTCGGCCAACGCATCGAGGCGGTATTCCAGCCGATAGTTGACCTGACCAGTGGCGAGGTCGTGATGCTCGAGGCACTGGCGCGACTCGCCGATCCTCGCCTTGGGCCGATCGCGCCTGAAGTATTGGTTTCGATCGCCATGCGTTTGAACCTGCTCGACGAACTCACCAAACAGGTGGCCGTCCAAACCTTCGAGATGGTGCGGGCAGTTGCACAGGTTGGTGTCAGGTTGGACGGCGTCACGATAAACGTGGAACCCAGCCAACTGGAGATTTGGTCACCCATGCTCGACGAGTTGGTCGCCCTGGTCCAAAGCAACGAGACCTCTTTGATATTGGAGATATCCGAGCGCTCGGTGATCTCGTGGGATGCGCAACGGCGGCGCGTCGCGGACCGGCTGGCCGCCGCAGGTATTGGCCTGGCGATTGATGATTTCGGTGTCGGCTATTCGTCGCTGGGCGCGCTGCACAGCACGGCGGCAACGTGGATCAAGATCGACAAGTCGATGGTTGATGACATCGTCGCTCCTCGCCAACAATCGGTCATCACCGCGATGTTGTCAGTATTGGCGGAACTGGCGTTCGACGTAATCCTCGAAGGCATTGAGACCGAAGATACGTCAATTCAATTGCAGGCGATCGGCGCGCGCTGGGGCCAGGGCAAATTATTTGGCATGCCGCTTTCGCGTGAGCAACTGCTTGAACGGTTGAGGTCGCATGGTCGCATCTCGGTGGTCGATTGAGCGCTAAATCCAGCGCGTAAACCACATGCGCTCAAACCAGTCGTCGTAAGAAATGAGGGCATCGGTATAGAGCGGATGGAAGAAGCAAAAGCATGCCACGACCGCCACCATGAACAGACCCGGAGCGGCCACGTAGAGGTAGCGTTGCCGCGGTGTCGTCGTCGCCAACAGCAGGCGCAATCGCAGTCGATCGGCAAATAGCGCCAACGCGATGATCGTGAACGGCAGACACGCAACCGCATAAAACAAGAAAATCGGCCGGTCCGTATACATGAACCACGGCAGCCACGTCGCGCAGACACCGAGGATCGGCACACCCCAACGCCAGTTGCGGGTGCGGAACCATTCGACAAGACCGGCAAGGAGCGCGAGCGCGCCGGTCCACCAAATGGCCGGGTTGCCCAAAATCAGCACCTGGCGCATGCAACTCGAGTCGGCGGGAGCACCGCAAAGACTGGCCGACAGATCATTCTGCGCATCAACACCGACCGGCCTCTCCAACACCAGCCAGCCGATCGGATTCGACCCATACGGATGGGTTTTGCCCGCCAGGTATTTGCCGGTATGGAAGTCATACGTCAGCTGGTGGTAATGCCACAACGACCGGAACGCCTGCACGACTTCACCAAAGAACCCGCCCGGCTCGTGTTCGATATAGGAACCCCACGGCGCGTTATCGCCATAACCGCCGCCGAACCGCTGCTCATAAACCTCGTGATGGATGAGCCAACCGGTCCATGTCGCCAGATAGACTGCCAACGCCACGACCACAATGCTGACAAAGGCGGGCATGCCGACAATCAGCGTGGTGGTGAACCAGCTCGGCGGCCTGTCATGACGCTGCTCTGAAGGCAGCGCTCGCCATGCTTTGCGCCGGGCAAGCACCTCCCATACGACCACTGCCACGCCGAAAGCCGCGATGACATAGACGGCACTCCATTTGGTGCCCGCAGCCATACCAAAACAGACGCCGGCGGCGAGCTGCCATGGCCGTACGGGTCGAAAACGGTCAATGCGGGCGCTGATCCAATCGCGGTCAGCGACCAGGCACGCCACCGCACACACCAGCCAAAAGGTGAGGAAAACGTCGAGTAGCGCGATGCGCGACAACACAAAATGCACGCCATCTAGCGTCAGTAGCAAACCGGCAAAGCAGGCGATGAGCGTCGATCCGGTGAGCCGCAAGACTAGGCGCGCAAGCACCAAGACGGTCAACGATCCGATGATCGCCGCGCTGATACGCCAGCCAACGGAGTTGAAGCCGAAAGCCCATTCGCCCAGTGCGATCATCCATTTGCCGCCATCGGGGTGCACAATCTGGCTCGGCAAACCGGTAAAGAGGTCCGTCAGATCGCCGGCATAAATGTGCTTGTTGGCCTGCTTGACGTAGTCCTGCACATAACCGAACTGAAGTAGCGACCAAGCGTCCTTGGCGTAATACGTTTCGTCGAAAAGCAACTTGTTGGGATAGCCGAGGTTCCATACACGCAGCACCAAGGCGAGGATCGCCACGGCCACCGGGCCAATCCAGCCCCGGGTCCGCACACTGGGCTCTCCTCCACTCGTACGCACGAGTCGATCGTAGGTGACATGATGAAGCCATGCTGATCCTCGCGGGCACGCCGATCGGGCAGGCAACCGATGCATCTGCTCGACTGGGACAGGTGCTCGCCTCCGCCGACATCGTGGCCGCCGAAGACACCCGCCGGCTCAAACGCCTCATCGGCGAACTCGGGGTCGAACTGAATGGCCGCATCGTGTCCTACTTTGAAGGCAATGAAGAGAAACGCACCCACGAACTGATCGACGATCTCAAGGGCGGCGCCACCGTCGTTGTGGTCACCGACGCGGGCATGCCGAGTGTCTCCGATCCAGGATATCGCCTTGTCGTTGCCGCGATTGAGGCCGACATTCGCATCACCGCGGTGCCGGGTCCGTCGGCCGTGCTCACGGCGCTGGCCGTCTCGGGCATGCCGGTCGACCGGTTTTGCTTCGAAGGTTTCTTGCCGCGCCGCCCGGGCGAGCGTTCGCGCCGCCTGGCCGAAACCGCCGCCGAGCAGCGCACCATGGTTTTTTTCGAGTCACCGCACCGCACACAGTCCACCCTCGAAGCCATGGCCGAGGTATGGGGCAGCGATCGACGTGGCGCGGTTTGCCGCGAATTGACCAAGACGTATGAAGAGGTGCGCCGAGGCACCGTTGCCGAGTTGGCGGCATGGGCGCGCGACAGCGAACATGGGGTGCGTGGCGAGGTCACGATCGTGGTTGCCGGAGCAGAACCCGTGCACACGACATACACCCGCGCCGATTTGCGTGAACTGGTCGACGAACGTACCGACGACATGTCGCGCAAGGATGCGATCACCGAAGTCGCCGCGTTGACCGGGGTGCGCAAACGCGAAGTCTTCGAAGCCGCCCACAGCCGCCCTATCTCTATGCGTTAGGGGTGTCATAGCGCCTCAAATGCATAGAGATTCGGTGGCTGCTAGGTCGTGGTGATCGAAGGCTGACCCGGCCGCATAGGATTCGGGGCATGGTCGACGACACGTTTTACATCACCACTCCGATCTACTACGTGACGGCCGCGCCCTCGATCGGCAGCGCCTACACCACCGTGGCCGCCGACGTGCTGGCCCGCTGGCACCGCCAACGCGGCGAAGACACGTTTTTTCTCACCGGCACCGACGAGCACGGCCAAAAGGTGATGCAAGCAGCACTCGAGCATGATGCCACCCCGCAGGAGTGGACCGACCGGCTCGTCGAATCTGAATGGAAGCCCGTCCTTGACGTCATCGACGCCAGCAACGACGGATTCATCCGTACGACCGACGCCATCCACGTCGAGCGCGTCCAAAGATTCTGGCAAGATTTGCATGACGCGGGGCAAGTGTATGAAGGCGACTTCGAAGGCCCCTATTGCGTGGCGTGTGAAGAGTTCAAGCTTGACAGTGAACTGATCATCGACCCCGAAGGCGTCAAACTGTGCCCGGTGCACAAACGGCCCGTCGACATCGTCGCCGAACGCAATTACTTTTTCCCACTGTCGTCATACAAGGACCGTCTGCTGGCTTTTTATGAGGCCAATCCCGACTTCGTGCAGCCGGAAAGCGCCCGCAACGAAGTCATTTCGTTCGTCTCCTCCGACTTGCATGACCTGTCGATCTCGCGCTCCACGTTCGACTGGGGTGTCGAGGTGCCGTGGGATTCCTCGCAGGTCCTGTATGTATGGATCGACGCGCTCCTCAACTACGTCACCGCCGTCGGATACGGCGCGGACCCCGACACCGAAGACGGCAAGTTGTTTGCCAAGTGGTGGCCCGCAAGCGTGCACCTGGTCGGCCGCGACATCCTGCGATTCCATGCGGTGATCTGGCCCGCCATGCTGATGGCCGCCGGCGTCGACGTGCCGCACAAGGTCTTCGCGCACGGCTGGCTGCTGGTCGGCGGCGAGAAGATGAGCAAGTCGAAAGCCACAGCCATCCATCCGAGTCAGATCGTCGACACCTTTGGCTCCGATGCCTACCGCTATTACTTCATGCGGGTCATCGCTTTCGGCTCAGACGGATCCTTCTCTTGGGAACACCTGTCCGCTGTCTACAACGCCGAGCTCGCCAACGGTTTGGGTAACCTAGCCGCGCGCGTCACCGCGATGGTGACCAAATACTTCGACGGCGTGCTGCCAGCACCGGCTGCTGACGGCGATCTCGATGGGGGCGGCGCCGAACAGGGCGGTCCCGAACAGGGCGGTCCCGAACTGGTCCTCGCCGACGAGCTTGCCGCAACCGCAGATGTCGCGCGTGAGGCGATCGACCGGTTGGCTATCCACGATGCTCTCGGCGCGATCGAAGGGTTCATCTCTTCAATCAACGGCTATGTCACCGCCCAGGAGCCGTGGAAGGTCGCCAAGGACGACGCGGCTCG